>CATZIM010000173.1 GCA_958420075.1 uncultured Clostridia bacterium
TGATCTTCCCGAATAAATAAAAAAGCGAATATTGCTTCATAAGAAAGCGAATATAGCCGGAATTCTTTCCATAAAAAGGATTCCGGCTATTCTATTTTTATTGGAATAGTTATTTTTATTCTGGATACAGACAGCCATTTGACATATTTTGGATGTGCCAAGGAAAACGGAATCCACTTGGAGCAGATACCTTCAGGTCAGCATAGAAAGGGGCATTTACCCTTGCCGTACATTCGCCATCTGATCTAAACCGTTACCATAAGGCTGTCGCCAGTAAATGAGGAACGTCACATCAAGACCACTAGGATCAAAAAAAGAGCAAATTTTCGATTTCGCCTGTGGCAGGTTAGAAATGTATCAACGAAATTATGGTTGTAAGCTGTTGCCATTTGATACCAAGGGACCGGTGACAACATCCCTTTGATATGCTATGATTGAGTTAAATTTGGAATGGTTTTCTGTTTTTTGTCCTTGCAGATAGAAGCATATTCTCATGATGAGGAGATAAATGGCGTTTCCAGTATCGGTGTTGATTGATTTGGTTAAGCACATAAGAAAGGGCAGTGAATGACAAAGGACTGTGATTATATGCATAAGAAGAGAATTTTTATGGCTGTGATAACTGTTGTCTGTGCAGTTGTATTATGGCTTGCTGTTGGCATTGTTGACTATTGCAGACTTCATAGGTTTGAAAAGCCTATCTTTTGTGTTGGAATCAATTTATGTGAAGATGGCGGTTCTGGTAAATATGTCGGGCTTGGATATTCCTATGACATTGAAGGGAACTTTATGCCCGATGATGAATTTCCAGGAGTAACAAAGTGGACATACTATTTGTTTGGAGTGGAAATGGAAACGCAAATAAGAGATTAACTGATTTTGATTTAAAAATAGTTTTCGTGATGAAAGTGAGATTGAAAGATTTTCTATTTTCACAGAAAGTTGTTAAAAAAAGTGCAAGATCAACATTGTTGGTCTTGCACTTTTTGATATATCACATATTTTCAATTTCAGCCCGTACCAGTGCACCTGCTTCTTTGGTACCAACAACTTTGGTGCCTTCTGTTGCAATGTCCGGTGTACGGTATCCTTTTGCCAGAACGGCTTTGACAGCTGTTTCGATGGCATCCGCTTCTTCGGAAAGTCCAAATGTGTAGCGCAGCATCATGGCAGCAGAAAGGATAGTTGCCAGAGGATTTGCTTTGTCCTGTCCGGCAATATCCGGTGCAGAGCCATGTACTGGTTCGTACATACCGAAATTTCCTTTCGCAAGGCTGGCAGAAGGCAACATGCCGATGGAACCGGTAATCATGCTGGCTTCATCAGAGAGGATATCCCCAAAGATGTTGCCTGTGACAATGACATCAAACTGTTTTGGATTTCGTACTAGCTGCATCGCTGCATTGTCAATGTAAAGATGCTCCAGTGTAACTTCCGGATAATCCTTTGCCACTTCTGTTACGACTCTTCGCCACAGACGAGAGCTTTCCAGTACATTGGCTTTGTCTACACTGGTAACTTTTTTGTTCCGTTTCATAGCCATATCAAAGGCTGTGACAGCAATTCTTCTGACTTCTTCTTCCGCATATTGTTCCACATCGTAAGCGGCAGGCCCCAGATCTGTTTCTTTGGTGCCTCTTTCGCCAAAATAGATGCCGCCAGTCAATTCACGTACTACAACGATGTCCAGTCCGCCTTCCACGATTTCCGGTTTCAGTGGACAAGCATCTGCCAATGCGTCAAAGAGCATTGCAGGGCGGATATTGGCAAAGAGTTCCAGTTCCTTGCGCAGTCCCAGCAAAGCCCGTTCAGGACGTTTGTCACCGGGCAGTGTATCCCATTTCCAGCCGCCCACGGCACCCAACAGCACAGCGTCAGCTGCTTTGCAGGCGTCAATGGTTGCCTGAGGCAGACATTCTCCTACGGCGTCAATGGCACATCCGCCTGCCAATACAGGGGTATAAACAAATTCATGATGATATTTCGCGGCGATGGTATCCAGTACCTTTAATGCTTCTCCCACTACTTCAGGGCCGATACCGTCGCCGTGAATGACAGCAATATTATATTTCATAGGACATTTCCCTTTCTCTTTTGTACTTAACGAATGGAATTGAGCAGACCGCCTTTGGCAATGATTTCTTTGATGAAATCAGGGAAGGGCAGTGCCTGATAAGTTTCGTTTCTGGTGACGTTTGTGATGATGCCGGTATCAAAGTCAATGGCAACTTCGTCACCATCCTGAATTTTATCGCTGGCTTCTTCACATTCCAGAATGGCCAAGCCAATGTTGATGGCATTGCGGTAGAAAATCCGGGCAAATGTTTTGGCAATGACGCAGGAAATACCGGATTCCTTGATGGCAATGGGAGCATGTTCTCTGGAGGAGCCGCAGCCAAAGTTCCAGCCGCCTACCATGATGTCGCCGTCTTTTACTTTGTGGACAAATTCTGTATCAATATCTTCCATGCAATGACTTGCCAGTTCTTTGTGATTGGCAGTGTTCAAATGTCTTGCGGGAATGATGACGTCTGTATCAATATTATCGCCGTACTTGTGTACGCGTCCGTTTGCTTTCATTGTTCAAAACCTCCTTACACTTCATCGGGACTGCTGATTTTGCCTGTGATGGCAGACGCTGCTGCAACGGCAGGGCTTGCCAGATATACTTCAGATTTCACGTGACCCATACGTCCAACGAAGTTTCTGTTTGTCGTTGCCACACAGCGTTCACCTTCTGCCAGAATACCCATATGACCGCCCAGACAAGGGCCGCAGGTAGGTGTGGAAACAACGCATCCGGCTTCTACAAAAATATCCAGATAACCTTCTTTGATGCATTCCCGATAAATTTTCTGAGTAGCAGGAATGATGATGGCTCTCACGTCTTTATGAACCTTGTGTCCCTTCAGGATTTCAGCCGCTGTTTTCATATCGGACAGTCTGCCGTTTGTGCAGGAACCGATGACAACCTGCTGGATAGGAACGTCGCCCACTTCGTCAATGGTTTTGGTGTTTTCCGGCAGGTGAGGGAAAGCAACGGTGGGTTTGATAGCAGACAGATCAATGTCATAAGTCTGTACATATTCTGCGTCTGCGTCGGGTTCATATACAGTGTAAGGACGGTTTACTTTGTCCTTCATATATTCTTTTGTGATTTCATCTACCATAAAGATGCCATTTTTGCCGCCGGCTTCAATGGCCATGTTGGCAATACACAGACGGTCATCCATGGACAGGCTTTTCAGACCTTCGCCCATGAATTCCATAGAACGGTACAGGGCACCGTCAACGCCAATCATACCGATGATATGCAGGATGACGTCCTTACCGCTGACATTTTTCTGTAATGCACCTGTCAGGTTAAATTTGATGGCTTCAGGCACTTTGAACCAAGCCTGACCTGTTGCCATGCCGGCAGCCATGTCAGTGGAACCAACGCCCGTAGAGAAGGCACCCAATGCACCGTAAGTGCAGGTGTGGGAGTCTGCGCCGATGATACATTCCCCAGCGGCTACCAGTCCTTTTTCCGGCAGGAGAGCATGTTCAATACCCATATTGCCTACATCATAGAAGTTGTCCAGATCGAATTTTCTGGCAAATGTGCGGCACTGTTTACACTGTTCCGCCGCTTTGATATCTTTATTGGGTGTAAAGTGATCCATAACCATAGAAACTTTGCTTTTATCAAAAACACCGGAGAAACCGGCTTTTTCAAATTCATTGATGGCAACAGGGGAGGTGATGTCATTCCCCAGTACCATATCCAGATTGGCACGGATGAGCTGTCCCGCAACAACGGAATCCAGGCCCGCGTGGGCAGCCAATATTTTCTGTGTCATTGTCATTCCCATAAAAAATCGCTCCTTTTGTGTACAAAAAGGGACAGGTGTGACAAACTGTCATGCGGCACCTGTCCCTGCTCGGTCATTTGTTATTTATTTTGTGATGAAATGGCTTACCTGATTCAGACGGTTGATAGCGCTGACCAAAGCGTTGATGGAAGCCAGAATGATGTCTTCATGCATACCTACGCCCCAGTAAACTTTGCCGTTGGCATCAGCAATGGCAACATAAGCAGCTGCACGGGAGTTGGATTCCGCTTCCAGCGCATGTTCTGCGTAAGTTACGAAAGTATAGTCGAAGCTGTAAAGCTTGGACTGACGCAGGGCGTTGCTGACAGCGTCCAGACGACCGTTCCCGCTTGCTGTGAAGAAATATTCTGTACCAGCAATGTTTACATGAATGTCAACAGTATATCCATCTTCACCTTTATAGGTAGAATTTTTGCGGAAGGTTGCATCAGTAATGTCGATGGGATTGAATTTGTTGATATATTCGTTCTTGAATGTTTCATATACTTCCGCAGGTGACAGTTCCTTATGACTGTGATCGGAGACACCTTTAACCATATAACCGATTTCTTCACGCATTTTTACAGGAATGTGGAAGCCGTAATTCTGTTCCAGAATATAAGCGATACCGCCTTTGCCGGACTGGCTGTTGATGCGGATAACGTCCGCATCATATTCCCTGCCGACATCATGAGGGTCGATGGGCAGATAGGGCACCATCCAGCGATGCATGTGTTTATCTTCGCGGTATTTCATACCTTTGGCGATGGCATCCTGATGAGAACCGGAGAAAGCAGCAAATACCAGCTGGCCGCCATAAGGCTGACGAGGATGCACTTTCATATCTGTATATTTTTCGTAAGCTTCTACGACTT
>CATZIM010000174.1 GCA_958420075.1 uncultured Clostridia bacterium
GACTGCCCTGTTGGACTTTTCTGTACCCGAAAATCATTTACAGAAAATTCCAAACTCAAATCCTCTTTGCGGAATGTTTTCTCCACCACCGCTGTTCCCTTTTCAAATACCAGATAAAAAGCTTTCGTAAAAGCCTTATTCAATGTATCCACCAGTTTGGGCGGAATCTTTTCTTTTATTTTACCTTTTACGCTCTCCAGCTTCTCATTTTCCTTTTTGGGTTCTTCCCGCAGAAAACGGTCTTCCTTTCGTTTGATCTTGCCCAATTCCCGTTCAATACCATTTTTGATTTTCATATTCCATCGCCTTCCATTTTCTCTATTTGAAAAAAAAGAGGAAAGCACTCCTTTTACCAGAACGCTCTCCTCTCCAATGTTATCCTTTTATGTTATTTCTGATCTTTGGGTGGTTCTTTGTGCAGAACACCTGTCAGATCTGTATCAGCAAAATTGGTTTTCATTTTGGTATCCGCCTGTACGTTCTGGAATTTGTAGTAATCCATTACGCCAAGGTTGCCGCTGCGCAAAGCATCTGCCATAGCCATAGGCACCTGTGCTTCCGCTTCCACAACTTTTGCTTTCATGCGTTCTACTTCCGCTTTCATTTCCTGTTCCATAGCAATTGCCGTTGCACGACGTTCTTCCGCCTTCGCCTGGGCAATCTGTTTGTCAGCTTCCGCCTGCTGAATCTGCAGATGTGCACCAATGTTTCTGCCAATATCCACATCCGCAATATCAATAGAAAGAATTTCAAATGCAGTACCGCTGTCCAGACCTTTTGACAAAACCGTTCTGGAAATCAGGTCAGGATTTTCCAGCACGCTCTTATGGCTCTGAGAAGAACCAACGGTTGTTACAATCCCTTCACCAACTCTGGCAATGATGGTTTCTTCACCGGCACCGCCGACCAGTCTGCCAAGGTTTGCTCTTACGGTAACCTTTGCAATAACCTTTACTTCGATACCGTCAATAGCCACAGCAGAAATCCAAGGTGTTTCGATAATCTTCGGTGTTACGCTCATACGCACCGCTTCAAATACGTTTCTCCCTGCCAGGTCAATAGCAGCCGCACGTTCAAAAGACAAGTCCAGATTGGCTCTGTGTGCCGCAATGAGGGCATCAACTACATTATCTACACGACCGCCGGAAAGCAAATGTGATTCCAGCTGGTTCGCATTGACATTCATGCCTGCTTTCTGCGCTTTGATCAGAGGGCGGATGATTTTATCTGCCCGTACCCGGCGGAGCCGCATCCCAACTAAAGAAAAGATGCTGACTTTTACCCCGGCGGAAATAGCTGAAATCCAAAGTCCCAAAGGCACAAAACTCAAGAAGATCACAACAACAACTAAAATCAATATAATTGGCACAATCAACGCCAGAATATCAAATCCCATACTGATTCATCCCCTTTTTCCTTATTTACTTAACACTCTGCCACTGTCACAGTTTTCCCCTGTATGTGTGTCACACGCACACGTTTTCCGCGGTCAATGAAATCCCCATTGGAACATACATCCACCATTTTCCCCTGGAAATCAGCTACCCCAAAGGGACGCAGTGTTGTCTGTGTCACACCTTCTGCCCCCAGCAAGCCCTGTAATGTGCTTTCGTCAAAATCCTGGGCTTCCTGTTTGTCCCGCAGGACAACCTTGTTATAAAAACCACTTTTTTTCGCCAGAACGATCATCAGCGCAAAAGCAATAACCAGCAAAACAACCGTAATCAAAAACGCTGTAATGCCATAAACCTTTGCCACCAAAAACGCCGTTCCCAAAAGACAAACACTGCCTAAAATACCAAAAACACCGAATCCAGGAATCAGCATTTCTGCAAATACCAGTGCCAATCCAACGATGCAAAGCAGGATAATCCAAGGCAGCATACGCTCCACCTTCCTTTCCAACAGCATACCCTTTCCTAAGAAAAATGTGCATCCACTTTTCTCCAGGGAAAGCATATCCGTTATCTGTTTGTTCGATTTTCACCGAAATATCAAAAAGATTTTGATGTAATTATTGTATCACAGAGAAAGACAAATGTATATCTGTTTTGCAAAGATTAAAAAATGCGTAAGAATCCAAAAAGGCAGTTTTCCGGCTTTGGAGTATCTTCATAAGAAAACAAAGAAAGCCGAAATCCTTATGATGACAAAAGATTCCAGCTTCCTTATGTTATTGAGATTTTATTTGATATGTTTTCTTCCGAAGAAAGCCCCGACACTTCCTCTAAAAGATCAAGGAAAAGAAAATCAATGTTTTCTTAAGGGGAAGCTGCTTTCGGAAACTGCCTTTTGTCATGTTCATACAGTCCCTTCTGTTCAGACTGCTTCTTTTGTCACGGGAACCAGAATCCGTTCGCCCGCACGGATGTGTTCCGAACGCATCTGGTTTAATTTCTGAATTTTACCAACCATATGTTCGGTTTTTTCTCCGTCTGCTTTATACTCTGCCGCAATGTCCCACAGGGTATCGCCGGAATGAATCAGAACGGATTCATAGTAGACTTCTTCCGTTTTCTGTGTCTGTGCCCCCATTGCGATGGTTCCAATACCTGTAATCAGTACAACTGTCAGCAGAATCAAAAAATTCTTTCTTGCTTTTCTGGATCTTCTTACCATACGTCTTCTTTTTCTTCCGTCCATGTTCACCCCTCCTAAATACCGAACATATTTTCTATTTGTTCTTATCATATACGAACATACATTCTTTGTCAACTACTTTTTATACTTTAACGAACACAGGTTTGATTTTGTTCCCTTCCTATGTTACAATATGTTTACATCTATTTTTCTGCCCATTGGGCAATATACAAGGAAGTGAATGCATGAACGATTTATCCGCAAAACAACAGCAGATTTTAGAATATATGAAAGCAGAAGTACGGGAAAAAGGCTATCCGCCTTCTGTCCGTGAGATTTGTGAAGCCGTTGGGCTCAAGTCCACCTCCACTGTTCACGGTCATCTGGCACGACTGGAGAAAAAAGGCTATATCCGCCGGGATCCTACCAAACCCCGCGCCATTGAAATTCTGGACGAAGCGCCCCATAATCCCGATCTTCCCACAAGAGAACTGGTGCAGGTGCCCATCGTCGGCAACATCACCGCCGGCACACCCATTCTTGCCGTGGAAAACATTGAAGATACCTTCCCTGTTCCCGTGGATTATGTCCATAACGATACGGTGTTTATGCTGAAGGTTCGTGGGGATAGTATGATAGAGGCTGGCATTTTCGATAAAGACTTAATCCTTGTTCGCCAGCAGAGCAACGCCTCTAATGGTGACATTGTTGTAGCCCTCATCGAAGACTATGCCACCGTCAAAACATTTTACAGAGAAAAAGACTTTGTTCGTCTGCAGCCCCAGAACGCATCCATGAATCCTATCATTGTGCGTGATGTGACTATTTTGGGCAAAGTCATCGGTCTATTCAGAAAATTCTAAGGAGTGAAATTATGTTCGGTTATGTCAAAATCGGCGCTGCTGTTCCCCAGCTGAAACTTGCCGATTGTATTTCCAATAAAGAAGAAATCCTCAAACTGATTCGCGAAGCAAATGAAAAAGGCATCCGTGTCCTGACTTTCCCGGAACTGGCACTGACAGGCTACACCTGCGGTGATCTGTTCTTCCAGCTTCCTCTCATTCAGGCAGCAGAACAGGCATTGAAAGAAATCGCTGCAGAAACAGCAGAATTGGATATGGTCATTGCCATCGGCGTTCCCGTTATGGCGGATAACCAGACTTTCAACTGTGTTGCACTGCTCCACCAAGGCAGAATCCTTGGTCTGGTTCCCAAAACCTTTATTCCTAACTACAGCGAATTTTATGAAGAACGCTGGTTTGCATCTGCAGGCGATCTCATCAGTGAGGAAATCTCCTACGCAGGTCAGATGGTTCCCATTGGTGCCGACCTGCTCTTTGCAGCCGACGGCATTCCTTTTCTGAAAATCGGTGTGGAAATCTGTGAAGACCTGTGGGTACCCATTCCTCCCAGCTCTTACCAGAGCCTTTACGGCGCTACACTGCTGCTGAACGCTTCTGCCAGCAACGAACTGGCAGGCAAACCCCAGTATCGTCATCAGCTGGTTGCTCAGCAGTCTTCCCGCTGTCTGGCAGCTTACGTATACGCTGCCGCAGGCATCGGCGAATCCACACAGGACGCTGTTTTCAGCGGTCATAGCCTGATCTGTGAAAACGGTTCTCTCCTTTGTGAAACAGAATCTTTCTCCAGAGAAAGCCAGCTGGTTGCGGCAGATATCGACCTGGAAGTCCTTGCCAACGAACGCCGCCACCATACTACATTCATGGGGCAGCTTTCTCAGCCCGAAGCACAGCGGTTCTATCGTGAAATTCATTTCCCTATGACAGAATCTCCTCTGGGCAAACTGGATCGTCATATTTCTCCGACACCTTTCACACCAGATGCTGCCCATCTGGACGCACGCTGTCAGAACATCTTCCAGATTCAGGTAACCGGTCTGGCACGTCGTATGGAACATGCCCATGCGAATACATTGGTTATCGGTATTTCCGGCGGTCTGGACTCCACATTGGCACTGCTGGTTGCAGCAAAAGCCTGTGATTACCTTGGCCTGTCCAGAGATCATGTTCTGGGCGTTACCATGCCCGGCTTCGGTACAACCGACCGCACCTATAACAACGCACTGGAACTGATGCGTTCTCTTGGCATCCAGATGAAA
>CATZIM010000175.1 GCA_958420075.1 uncultured Clostridia bacterium
TTGATCAGCTGCGCTACTTTTTCATTTAACATAATCCTTTTCCTCCTTGATATTCTTATCCTTCATCCTCTGTGACATCTTCTGCCTCTTCCAAGGCTTCCGGCTGCCGCAAAGCATAAACTTTTTCAATGCGTTTTTCTTCAAACTGTTTGATTTGGAACAGCCAGCCGCCCACAGCGATTTCCGGCATTTCATCATCTTCCGGAATTCTGCCCAGACGACCGATCAGATAACCGCCTAATGTGTCATAATCCTCGTCATCTTCAAAGACGATGCCAAGCTGTTCTGCAACATCCTGCAGATCCGCCTTACCGCTGATGGAATAGCTATTCTCATCAATGGGACAAATGTCTTCCTCTTCTTCCAGATCGTATTCGTCAAAGATATTCCCGACAATTTCTTCCATGACGTCTTCCATGGTAACGATACCGGATGTACCGCCGTATTCATCGATAACAATTGCCATGTGTACTTTTTCCCGCTGCATTTCCTCAATGAGCTCGTCCGTTTTTTTGGAAAAAGGCACAAAATAGGGCTGCATCATGATGTCCTCCAGATGGAAATTGCCTTCCTCCATTCTGGTAGAATCGGTCAGAATATACTTAACCAGATCCTTCACATGGAATACGCCTACAATATTGTCGATACTGTCTTCATAGACCACAATACGGGAATACTTTTCCTCCATCAGCACTTCCTTGATTTCTGCCAGTGTGGCTTCCAGAGGCACCGCAACAATATCTGTACGATGTGTGGCGATTTCTTCCACAGAAGTATTGCTCAGCTCAAAAATATTGTTGATCATCTCTTTTTCTGATTCATCAATTGAGCCATTGTCACCGCCTGCGTCTACCATCTGGCGAATGCCTTCTTCTGTTACCGTGTGCTGTGCATGTTTTTTCTGCAAAAGCATGATCTTCACAATCAGCACGATATTCAATACAACGGAAACGCCTAGACCAATTATGGTTTCCAAAAATAATCTCCCTCCAAAATGTCAAAGTTTACATATTTACACTTCAAAGTTTATCCCGAAACCCCCTGTATGTCAAGTTTTTTCCTCCCCCCTCCCCAGTCCCATGCCGCTTCCAAGAAGAACATTTCTCCCATTTGCCCATGCTTGACAAACAAAAAAAATCGTTATATTCTGTTACTGTAATTCTTATGTAAACACTTTGAAACTGAACAGATATAAAGGAGTGAGTGAATTGGCAGAAAAAAAACCACCTCGCATTGATACCAGACTGCGGAAGCATATCGTTACCATGCCGGAAGAAATCTGGGCAGCCAGCGGCATTGTTATTTGGGGCAGACGTATCAAATCCCTTGTCTTTTCTACGGATATTGCCATCATCCGTAACTGTAACGCTGACGCTGTTTTGGCGGTATATCCCTTTACGCCTCAGCAGGTCATTACCAATTCAATCATCACCGCGTCCAGCATTCCTGTTTTTGCAGGCGTAGGCGGCGGCACTACCACTGGCCCCCGTGTTGTGATGCTGGCAAAAGACGCGGAAGCTCTTGGTGCTATGGCCGTTGTTGTAAATGCGCCCACCACCAATGAAGTGATTCATGAAATCAGCAAAATCGTTGATATTCCTGTTGTCATCACAGTTCTGGACGAAAATACTGACATCGACGCCAGAATCGCAGCCGGTGCAGGTATCCTGAATATTTCCGCCGCCGGAAAAACACCGGAAGTGGTTGCAAAAATTCGGGCGAAATATCCTGAAATCCCTATCATCGCTACTGGCGGTCCAACCAGAGAAAGCATCAAACGCACCATCGAAGCAGGGGCAAATGCCATCAGCTTCACACCGCCTACAGCAATGGAACTGTTCCATGGTTTGATGTCCAGATATCGTTCCGAACACGAATCCAGAACAAAAGAACAGACAAACGAATAAACAAAGAAAGGTGAAACCTCTGAAAGAAGTTTCACCTTTTTTATGTTCAAAATATCATAAAATACGTTTTACTGCTTAATCTTCATAAATGGGGAAACGGTCAGTCAGCGCACGCACTCTCTTAGCCGCTTCTTCTTTGGTTCCTTCTTAATCCTTCAGTACCATTGCCATGATCTCTGCAATTTCTTCCATTTCCGCTTCTTTCATGCCGCGGGAAGTTACAGCAGGTGTGCCTACACGGATACCGCTTGTCACAAAAGGAGACTGAGGGTCATCGGGAATGGTATTCTTATTGACTGTGATTGCCACTGCATCCAGCACTTTTTCCGCATCCTTACCTGTAATATTCAAGGAACGCAGATCCAACAGCATCAAATGGTTGTCCGTTCCGCCGGAAACCAGATCTACGCCATGTTTCTGCAATGCTGCCGCCATAGCTTTTGCGTTTTTCACAACCTGTCCGATATATTCTTTATAAGCAGGCTGCAATGCTTCCTGGAAGCAAACGGCTTTGGACGCGATGATATGCATCAAAGGGCCGCCCTGAATACCAGGGAAAATAGCCTTGTCGATTTTCTGGGCATACTCTGCTTTGCACATGATCATACCACCTCTGGGTCCACGCAGTGTCTTATGGGTAGTGGTTGTCACAAAATCCGCATAAGGTACGGGAGAAGGATGGTATCCTGCCGCAACCAAGCCTGCAATGTGAGCAATATCTACCATAAAATATGCGCCCACTTCTTTTGCCACATCACTCATATATTTGAAGTCAATGGTTCTGGCATAGGCACTGGCACCTGCCACAATCATTTTGGGCTTCACTTCCAATGCCTTTTTATGGAACGCTTCATAATCAATATACCCTTCATGGTTCACACCATAAGGTACAAAGTTGAAGTATTTCCCAGACATATTTACAGGGCTGCCGTGAGTCAGATGACCGCCATGATCCAGATTCATACCCATAACTGTATCGCCTGGTTCCAGCATAGCAAAATATACTGCCTGGTTTGCCTGAGAACCGCTGTGAGGCTGTACGTTTACATGATCACAGCCAAAAAGTTCTTTGGCACGTTCTTTTGCCAGATTTTCTACGATATCTACCTTTTCACATCCGCCATAATAGCGTTTTGCGGGATAGCCCTCTGCGTATTTATTGGTCAAAGGGGTTCCCATTGTATACATGACTGCCTTGGAAACAATGTTTTCAGAAGCAATGAGTTCAATATTATGCTGTTGTCTTTCCAGTTCCGCCACAATGGCATCTGCCACTGCACCATCAATTTTTCTAATCTCGCTAAAGTCTAACATCGTCATCTCCTCCTTGGAATTTGCTGTTTTTTATTATTTTCAGATGTAAAGCTCCTTTTTCCATGAGCTCATGATTATTATAACATCTTTTTTGCAAAAAAACTCACCAAATCCATCACACAAATACAAATGTTTTTCTACGACATATTTTTTATTCCTGTTAAATGCACCCATTTCACACAGCCACATAGTATATAAAAGAATCCAATCACAATATCCAAAGGAGGCTGTCTTATGGGAGCTTTTGAATTTGAAAACAATGCAGAAATCACTGCAAGATGCTGTGGCTGCAACAGCAGCAACAACCAGAACGAAGCCTGCATCATCGCACAGAAAATCTTTGACCAGTGCAGAGTCCAGAAATGTCTGAGTCCTGACATTTTGGGTCCTGCCAGAAGCGTTTGTGGCGGCATGAATGGCTGCAACGACATGATGTGCGATGGCGACATCATCATTCCCCCTGTCAATGCAGCAACTGTTACCATGCACAATCCGGAACTGAGCAGAATCGACATTCTGCGCAAATGCCCCAACACTTTCCGGGAAGGCTGCTGGGATCTGGAACTGCGGTATGTGTTTGACTACACACTGGAATTCCGCAGAGCTGACGGCTGCCCCATCGGCTGCACAGATGCTACCAGCTCCTACACACTGAAAGTAACACTGTTTGGTTCCACAGAATCCGACGTCACCACAGTATCCGATCTGTTTGACTGCTGCGGCAATTCCCATGGCGGTCCTTTCGTAACAGCAGAAGGGAAAGCCGTTGGTCTGGCAGCAGAATTGAAATACCCCGGCTGTGGATGCAGCTGCAACTGCTGCAATAACTGCGGATGCAATAACTGTGGATGCGGCAACTGCGGTTCCAACAACTGTGGCTGCAACAACTGCGGCTGTGACAATGGCGACGCATCCATGGGCGCACCCATTGCCGTTAATGTCACATTGGGTCTGTTTACCATCATCAAACTGTTCCGTACCGTAAATATGCTGGTACACAGCTTTGGCAACTGCGTACCCGAACCCTGCAGCATTTCCACAAATGGAGATGTAGATCCTTGCCGCAACTTCGACCGGGTACCTTTCCCTCTGGATCTGTTCTCTCCTTCCGCACAGCCCCGCTCCTGCTGCGGTTTCGGTGACACATACGGCTCCGCAGGCTGTCGGGAAGAATGCAGCTGCAATGACAGCTGTGATTCCGGCTGTGGTTCCAACTCCCGCAGCGGCTGCGGCAATTCCTGCAGCAACAGCTGCAGCTCCAATTCCTGTGGTTCTAACTCCTGCGGCAGCAACCGCAACTCCAATTCCTGCGGCAACAGCAATAACTGCTGCAGAAGATAACACACATCCACACAATAAAACCTCCCCCTCATTGATATCATAACAAAAAGCCGCCAAACCT
>CATZIM010000176.1 GCA_958420075.1 uncultured Clostridia bacterium
TTGGAGCAGTCAAAACGGAGTTTGAAACTTTTGGGAAGGTTTTGGAAAAGGCACAAACCCGAATTCAGAATGCCAATGATGAGTTGGATAAACTCATTGGTGTTCGGACGCGTCAGATTCAAAGAAAGTTGAAAGATGTGGAAAGATTGGATGCGGATTTGTCCCAAAAGATACTTTCTGTTCCTGAGTGGGAAATGGAAGAGAAAGAATAAAAGAAAAGACGGAAATATTGTCGAATACAAATATAAAAATGATTTTCAGCCGCACGGCTAAAATCAAGGCTTTGAAACGGCTGAGAACGAAAAATTGATAAGTTTTTTGATGAAAAAAGTTTTCAGCCGCAAATGTCCTCTGGAGCCAGCTGTTTTCAAGGGCTTCAGAGGATAGGGTTATCTAACATGAAACCCCGAAAGGGGACGGAAACTACTATCCCACTGCTGTGACAAAAACCATTTTGCCGCAGGTTATCTAACATAAAACCCCGCAAGGGGACGGAAACCTATCCCATGGTTGACTGAGTACCCAATCAATAGCGTTATCTAACATAAAACCCCGCAAGGGGACGGAAACCCTGAATTTCCGTGTCCTGAATTTTGCGGTTCTGAAATTAAGTAATATAAATCCCCGCAAGGGGACAAACTCCTACAATTTCGAATTCCCATTTTTCGCGTTCTGCAATGGTAGGAATCTTTGTCAGAAAATGAGCCGATGGCAGATAATAGATAAGTACAAAAATGACTTGTGCAGACTTTATTTCGTAAGAAAAGATTATGGGAAGAATAGAAAGATTAGAGAACAAGTTTCAGAATAGATGTGTGCATAAATGCCTTTGTATTAAATTGGCACTGTTGGATTTTGTTTTCTGCATATATAAGGAGAAAATGCGTATGCGGTGTTGGAAATGTGGATTTGTGATGTCTGAAGATGCAGAGATTTGCAGCAGATGTGGTAGTAATTTAGAAAAAATTGTTTGCCAATCTTGTGGAAAACAAATTCTTCCAGAATTAAATTTCTGTATGTTTTGCGGTAGTGATATTCGCAATATAGTGACAGAGGATAATAGGGAAATTGTATTTCAAAAATCTGAATTTGTATCAGATGAAGTAAAAACACAAACGATACAAAAGAGGATACAGGTGTCCGAACGAGGAAAAAGGACTGAGAATAAACAGCAATTTTCATTAGCTATGGCAAATGGAATAATGACTGTTATATATCCTTTCAAAAAGATTGATGTGGATTTTCAAGAGGAATTTGTTCAGATTATAAAAACAAAAAGTAAAACTGAGGAAAAAACAGAAATTCTCTATAAGAATATCTGTGGAATAGAATATTTTACAAGAATTTCGCCGCTATATATGCCACTTGTTGTTGTGATTTTTTTGCTTCTGATTTATATGTTCGTGTCTGGTGTGATAGGAATCGGAGGCACTTTGGCTATTTTTGAATTGTTTGTTTTTCTATGTTGGAACTTTTCTTTTCAGATTTGCCATTTTGATCTGGTTATTACGGAGAAAAACGGAAAGCATACCGTGATTTCTGCTAAGAAACAAAAAATCCTACTGGAAATCATGGATATGATACAGACACATGCAGATCTGTTATCTAAGGAAAATATAAAGAAAGCATCTGTTTTGACGAAAAATGAAGTGTATTATGGCAATCAATTTCGTTTTTGCGAGCATGGACTAAAATGTAATTTTCATTGGTTTGCGTTCTTTTTCGGTCCGTTCTTCTGCTTTTATCGGAGCGATGGGAAATTGTTTCGTGAGTTTTTTCAAACATTCTTTGTTCTCTTGGTGGTTACAATATTGGGATTTTCTTTTAGTTTAAAATCTTTTGCAGATGCATGGAACGATGGATTTGCTTTGTGGATGATTGTTTGTTGGATTTGGTTTGGAATCTTATCTATCTACGGCATATATTGTGCTATTCGTTGTGGGAAGGAGTTTAACCAATACTATTTTCGCTATTGCAATATGTTGGCTGGGCTAGAAGAATCTAAGAACGGGTGTAACGAAGCTTCCTGGAAAAAGGCAATTTTCGCTGTGATTCTGTATGGAATTTTAATGGGTGTCCTTGTGGCAGGAATTTCAACAGGAATGAGCAGTGCAATGTTAGCTGACGCTTCTCAACAATCTGGCAATGATACCAATGTGGGAATATCAACAGATGCAAAACCGGAAGAAGAGGGATTTCAAAAATCTTTGCAGCCTTATTTAGGTACATGGTATGTTTCAAATGTGGATGGAAGTGCTGCATTCTCTTCTGCAGAATATGCGCAAAATGAAGAATTTGCGATATATGGGTTAAAATTAGAAATTGTTCCGATCAAAGGATCTTATTATGCACGCCTTACCAGTAATATCCATCCATTTGATTACGGATTTACGGAAAGAACATTGAATGGAGATTCTTTGTTGCCTATTACACAGACAGGAGATGCATCTTGGAGCATTTCTTTTGACGAAATCGATGAAAGCAGTGCATCTAAAGCTGTTCTCGGAACTTCAAAACTTATTTTGACAATTAATACGGTCGGAGATTTATATGGAGAAATTATGGATTCTGAAATTCCAGAAAACAATATGACACGAACAAAACTATATCCATCATATGAGTGGTTAGATGGGCAGTATCAGTACTATAATGAAGAAGAATCAATATGTGAAGAATGGATTGATGAAGAACATCCAATTTCGGTGTTTGAATGTGAAGAGTTGTTGAACAGAGGTTTATATGGTTCTTGGTATGATGATTCAAATATAGCGGCCAGTCGGATTGATTTTGCTGCCGGAGATATTTATGTATATAGTATGAGGGGAAGTTTTTACAAGGATTATTCGTACTATCTAAAATTTGCTTATAAAGATCAGCCAGATGTTATAAGAACCATCCAACTTGTAGCAGATTTTAGTGGTGATATGTATTTGGATGAAAAGCATTATTGGAAATAAAAGAAGTGTTACTTCGTTTATAAGCAAGTAAAACAGTGAAAGCAGAAGGATAGAGAATAATTTTAATTCGATTTTTTATGGAAAATGTTGTGGTGCTCAAATGGTGCCATACTTATATTTTTCATTTTACATTTCGAAAAATGAAGATAAAAAACAAAATATAAAAAAACAGTATTTACACTGGTTTTTTTATAAAGAAATAAGCTTCAAAGTAGGTTTAAGTGACTGAAATGAAGCTTTCTTTTTCTTCAAAATCGATTTATTTACAAGGTATATGGATTTGTATCCCAACGATTATATTAAGCAGTTGACATCTTTTATGTTTGATGTAATTGAATTGGAAGATGAAAGTACAGAAACAACGATAAACCTCGTACTGTATTCTCTTGCAAATCCGAAAATCGAATATGAGGATAATGTATTTAAACAAAACTAGATGCAATAGAAATATGTAAGTGTTTTGCAATGGCCTTTATTAAATTCATAATTTATAGACTTTCTTAACCTTATTATGGTCAAGAATATCGAATAACACGAAATAAAACAATAAATCTTTGGCAGATAGTATTGGGTATTTTCTGAGGGTGTAGGTCTTCATCTAGTCAAAGAGATTTTGCCAGAAGAATTGTAGGAATATTTCTGTTGTCTGGAATTTTCATAGAAATAACGTAGCTTTTCTTTAAAAATAAAGAATTTCCCAGTAGTGGTATACAAAACTTACACAAAACAATTTATGTAAGTTTTGTATATAAACTTAATTTTTAATATGATTTAATAGTGCATATTGCATATAGTCTAAAAGAATGATATACTAATTTGTATAGAATTATTTTTTATATTATGGAAAAATTTGGTATTTTTGGCAATCTTGGAAGAACGGTTAAATACCATGATTTCCTTACAAAAATAAACATAATACAAACAAGTGAATCAGTTATGCCTATACAAACAAAAGATATTCTAAAAGAAAAATAATAGTGTTTATCTGCTAAAGGAAGGGGGAAAAGAAAATGAAAAAGAAAATACGGAAACGACAGCTTCTGGCTGTTGCTATGGTGGCAGCGTTATTGGCTCCGCAAGGAGTTTATGCAGCAGAAGACAGTGTGGATTTATCAGCTCAAGAAGCAGGGAGATCTGCACAAGAAATGGAAGAAATGGTGCTTACCTCGGATGAAGTAAACGAAGAGTATATGTTGGGTCAGAATGATAAGAGCGCAGCAGCGGACTTTGTTGAATTCCTGTCTACAGATAAAGAAACCCAAGATATATTAGAAGACCAGCAACAGGAAGCTAAGAATCCTCTTTCAGTTGAAAAAATTACGGACGGTACAAGTTTATTGGAAATTTTACAATATACAGATGAAACGGAAACCACTGGTAAGAACTATGTTCTGGCAAACGATATTATAATCACAGAAACTGAATACAGCCAGTTGACAACAGGAAGCGATACACCTAGAGTATTTGCCGGTACATTTGATGGTGATGACCATACCATAACTGTTGAAGGCGATGGAGGTCCGCTTTTTGAAGTATTACGTGGTTCTGTTTCAAATTTGAAGCTGGTATTTGAAGGTGATGTCACAGGTGCACCCTTTGCCATTGATGCTGGTGCTGAAGACAACCAGCCTGGCATTGCGCTGGAAAATATCAATGTAGAAGTAC
>CATZIM010000177.1 GCA_958420075.1 uncultured Clostridia bacterium
ATTGCTGTAGATACCATTCTGAACCAGAAAGATAAAGACGTCATCTGTGTATATGTAGCTATTGGTCAGAAAGCATCCACAATTGCGCAGGTTATGACCAATTTGAAAAAACACGGTGCTATGGATTATACCGTTGTTGTTGCGGCAACAGCCAGCGCACCGGCGGCATTGCAGTATCTGGCGCCTTATTCCGGTACTGCCATTGCGGAATACTTCATGGATCAGGGGAAAGACGTTCTGATCATTTATGATGATTTGTCAAAACACGCAGTTGCATATCGTGCACTGTCTCTGTTGCTGGAACGTTCTCCTGGACGTGAAGCATACCCCGGTGACGTATTCTATCTGCATTCCAGATTGCTGGAACGTTCCTGTCGTATGGATGAAGCCCATGGCGGCGGCTCTATTACAGCACTGCCTATTATCGAAACACAGGCAGGGGACGTTTCTGCGTACATCCCTACCAACGTTATTTCCATTACCGATGGTCAGATTTATCTGGAAAGCGATTTGTTCTTTGAAGGTTTCCGTCCTGCGGTTAACGTAGGTCTTTCCGTATCTCGTGTAGGTGGTGCGGCACAGACCAAAGCCATCAAGAGCGTCAGCGGTACCCTGCGTATCGATTTGGCACAGTATAAGGAAATCGAATCCTTCTCTCAGTTCAGTTCCGAACTGGATACCAGCACAAGAGAACAGATCGAATATGGCCAGCAGCTGATGGAATTGCTGAAACAGCCTTTGTATCAGCCAAAATCACTGGAAAGACAGGTTATTACCCTTTGTGTTGCCACAAGCAGAAAACTGCTTGGTATTCCCAAAGAAAAAGTAGCTGGTTTCGTATCTGATTTTTATGGTTACATGGAAGAAAATAAACCTGAAATTCTGGAATTTATCAGAAATGAAAAACAGTTTACACCGGAACAGAAAGAAGCTGTTCTGGCAGAATTAGACGCATTCAAGAAGGAGCAAGGATATGGCAAGCAGTAAAGAAATTCAGGATCGTATGAAAAGTATTTCAGACACCATGAAGATCACAAATGCAATGTATCTGATCTCCTCATCCAAATTGCGAAAAGCAAGAAAAAATATGGAGCAGGTGTATGATTACTTTCATACCATTCGCCGAAGCATTGGCGACATTTTGCATCATATACCAGAAATGGAACATCGCTTTTTGGAACCTGTGGATGGCCCCGATTTTGCCGGGAAACGGGCTTATATTGTCATCACGGCAGATAAAGGTCTTGCTGGGGCATATAATTTGAACGTGGAAAAGAAAGCAGAACAGGAATATCATGCCCATCCCGATGCTCGTTTCTTTGTCATTGGACAGGTGGGACGCCATTATTTTTTGCACAAACAGATTCCCTTTGAAGAAGATTTTTTATATTCTTCTCAAAAGCCTACTTTGCAGCGAGCAAGGCAGATTACGGTAGACCTGCTGGATGAAGTAAGAAATGAACGAGTGCAGGAAGTATATATCATTTATACACGTATGAAAAATGGTCTGCAATCGGAACCCGTGATGATAAAGCTGCTGCCTCTTTCCCGTGAGCAGTTTTATCATAAAGATATGGGGCTGCCGGAAGGTGACGAACCGGAAGTACCGGAAGAGTTTTTCCCGGATGCGGCTTCTGTGTTCAACCAATTGGCACCTATTACCATGCAGGGCATTATTTTCAGTGCATTGACAGAAAGTTACTGCGCAGAACTCAATGACCGTATGGTTGCCATGGATGGCGCAACCAAAAACGGAACGGAAATGTTACAGCAATTGCAGCTGCAATACAACCGCTTACGTCAGGGAAGTATCACACAGGAAATCACGGAAGTCATTGCTGGTGCGAAAGCCCAGAAAAAGAAGCGGTTGTAAAGGAGGAACTGGTGTATGGAACAAGGAAAAATCATACAAATCATGGGTGCTGTTGTGGACGTACGTTTTCCGCAGGAGCATGTACCCAAAATTCAGGAAGCACTGACTGTTGTGGTAGAAGACCATACACGGGTAATGGAAGTAGCACAGCAGTTGGGGGAAGGCGTCGTGCGCTGCATCATGATGGATACCAGTGAAGGCCTTTCCAAAGGATTGGAAGTTACCGCAACAGGTGCCGGTATTACGGTTCCTGTTGGCGAAAAAGTATTGGGCAGAATGTTTAACCTTTTGGGGGAACCCATTGACGGTGGCGAACCTGTGCAGTCAGAAGAACACTGGTCTATCCACCGGAAAGCCCCTGATTTTGAAAAGCAAAGCCCTGCAGTAGAAATACTGGAAACAGGTATCAAAGTTATCGACCTTTTGGCGCCTTATGCAAAAGGTGGTAAGATTGGTCTGTTCGGCGGTGCTGGTGTTGGGAAAACCGTATTGATTCAGGAATTGATTCATAATGTAGCAACAGAACATGGCGGTTATTCCATTTTCACAGGCGTTGGCGAACGTTCCAGAGAAGGTAATGACTTGTATTGGGAAATGAAAGACTCTGGCGTACTGAGCAAAACCGCATTGGTATTCGGTCAGATGAATGAAGTGCCCGGTGCCAGAATGCGTGTTGCAGAAACAGGTTTGACTATGGCAGAGTACTTCCGTGACAGAGAACATCAGGACGTACTGTTGTTCATTGACAATATTTATCGTTTTGTGCAGGCAGGCTCCGAAGTATCCGCATTGTTGGGTCGTATGCCTTCTGCCGTTGGGTATCAGCCTACACTGGCAAATGAATTGGGACAGCTGCAGGAACGTATCACTTCTACAACAGATGGGTCTATTACTTCCGTACAGGCAGTATATGTACCTGCCGACGACTTGACTGACCCTGCGCCTTCTACAACATTTGCCCATCTGGATGCCACAACGGTATTGTCCAGAAAAATTGTAGAACAGGGTATTTATCCCGCTGTTGACCCCTTGGCATCTTCCTCCAGAATTCTGGAAGCAGATATTGTAGGGGAAGAACATTACCAGACAGCCATGAAAGTACAGCAGATGCTGCAGAAATATCAGGAATTGCAGGATATTATCGCAATTCTGGGTATGGATGAACTGAGTGACGAAGACAAACAGACAGTTTATCGTGCAAGAAAGATTCAGCGTTTCCTGTCTCAGCCATTCTCTGTGGCTGAAAACTTCACTGGTGTCAAAGGTGTATACATCCCTCTGGCAGAAACCGTACGCGGATTCAAAGCCATTGTATCCGGTGAAATGGATGACTATCCAGAAGCAGCATTCTTCAACGTTGGCACCATTGATGATGTGAAGAAGAAAGCAGAACTGATGGCACAGGGCGCATAAGGAGGCGGCAATATGACACAGTTTCAGTTGAAGATTTCCTCCAGCAGCGGTCTGTTTTATGAAGGTACCTGCGAAAGTCTGGTAGTCCCTACCAGCGATGGGGAATATGGCGTACTGGCGAACCATGTTTCTATGGTAATTGGCGTTGCCATTGGCATCCTGCGTTATAAATTGGATGGCAAATGGTATTATGTGGCTGTTGGACAGGGATTTGCCCGTGTTGTAGGGAATACAGTTACCATGGTTGTAGACAGCGCCGAAAGGCCGGAAGATGTAGACGCCAAACGTGCCCAGGAAGCAAAAGAACGTGCGGAAGAACGCATTGCTTTGCAGACAAGCCGAAAAGAGTATTATCGCGGTCAAATGGCGATGGCAAGAGCTATGACACGTTTGAAAATCAAAGAAAAGAAATTCATGTGATTTATTTGATGAAGTAGTAGTATGGAATGAAAAGGCAGAGCCCCAAAAGGTTCTGCCTTTTCTGTTATGGTATAGAATAAAATTAAATTTGACGGAATGGAAAACAAAGGCCATAATGGAATCAGTACAGATTGTGAGGAGAGGATCGAATGCGGATACTAGTTGTAGAAGATGAAATGGATATGAATCGTTTGCTGGTAAAGACATTGAAACGGGAAGGTTATAGTGTAGACGGCTGTTTTGATGGAGAAGAAGCGTGGCTGCACCTGATGGGTGCGGAATATGATGCTGTAGTGCTGGATGTGATGATGCCTAAAAAGGATGGCTATACGCTGATACAGGAACTGCGGGCAAAGGGAAAAGATATTCCCGTATTGTTTTTAACTGCAAAAGACAGCATTGCAGATCGAGTGAAAGGACTGGACTTAGGAGCAGATGATTATCTGATCAAACCCTTTGATTTTGATGAGCTTTTGGCACGAATTCGGGCAATGACACGAAAACATGTTGGGAATAGAAATAATAGTTTTACAGCGGGGAATCTGACGATGGATGTGAAAAGCCACGTAGTTACAAGAGATGGGAAAGAGATTACCCTGCTGCCCAAGGAATTTTCCATTCTGGAATATCTTTTGCGGAACAAAGGCAATGTTGTTTCCAGAGAACAGATTGAAGATCGCATCTGGAATTATGAGTATTCCGGCAACTCCAATAACGTGGATGTATATATGAGCAAACTTCGGAAGAAAATTGATGATGGCTATGATACGAAACTCATTCATACCATCCGTGGTGTTGGCTGGGTACTGCGTGAGGAGGAACAAGGGGGAAAATCATGAAACGTATTTCCATTAAACTGAAAATTACCATCTGGTATTTTATACTTATGACCGTTATGAGCGTGCTGATGATT
>CATZIM010000178.1 GCA_958420075.1 uncultured Clostridia bacterium
ACCGTATTTACCACTTCTGTCTCGGTAATGCCATGGCGATAAAACTTGGTTCCATCGTAGCAAAGACTTCCTTCTTCTCCCATGGTAGCTACTACCAAAGACGGCCCCGTGTTATAAATCTCTTTGAGCCAATCCTCCAGTTCTGCTTCCACAATGCCATCAGCAGAAAAGAATACATAATCCACATAAGGGAAAATTTCCTCACAATGATATTCGGGATCTTTGGTAAACACAGAAAAGTCCATCAGGATTTCAACACCTGCCGCTTTCCATGCAGGCAAATGTTTCAATGCGTTTCCAAAAAGGTCTGTATGGATAAGGTCATGTTCAGCTGCAAATCGAAAATCTTCTTCTGTCAAAGCATAATGCTCCATCACGCCATCTATGGAATCCAGATGGACACGATCTGTACCATTTTTCAGAGCCATACGGGTCAGGCAAGTGGCGCCTTCTTCTGTGCGCAAATGGGAAATATCAATGTTTTCCTCTGACAGAATGCGTTTCATTCCTTCTCCATAAGTGTCATTTCCTACTACACTGACAACACTTACAGGAACGCCCATCCGGCGCAGATGAATTCCCCAGTCAATCCCATTGCCTGTAGGATACCATTCACCTAAATTTTCATAAACATCAGCACAGCAAAAACCAACTGCTGCTACTTTTTTCTCAGTCATGATACTTCACTCCATGTCCCCATGCACCATCAACACCGCATGTTTCAGAAGCAAATGCGGCTGCTTTCTGCAAACAATCCTGAATACAATCTGTTTTTCCTTCTTTTTTCGCCGCAAGATAGCTGACCAGAAATGCTGTCAGCAAACTGTCACCTGCGCCCATGGTGTCAGCCATTTTCTTTACAGGCACAGCTGCCTGCTCATAGTAGTTTTCTCCATCAAAGGCGATACAGCCATCGGCACCTCTAGATGCACAGACGAAAGAAGGGCCGAGGGAATGAATCCAACGCAGCATTTCCTGTATGGATTCTTTATCCATTTCACTGCAGGAAAGAAAAGCGTAATCTACATAAGGCGCTACACTTTCAAAATATTCCTTTGGAGAATCATCGGAAAAATCAAAACTGATGGGTACACCTGCTTTTTTGATCTTCGGCAATTCCCGTTCTGTAAAGCTGTAATTGCCGCTATGGACCAGGTCAAACTGTTTGATGTATTCCAGATCAAACCGGCTCAGCACATAGCGATTGTCGCCACGAATACCACCCTCATTGCTTTCCAGAAATACACGATCCCCATCAATGACCGTATTTTTAGAGGAACCATTTTCACCGATGAGCTGCAGGCACTTTACCAGTTCCACGCCTTCTTCCTCCAAAGAAGCAATAACATGTTCTCCTGCCTCATCGTTGCCAAAGATTCCCATATATGCGCTCCGTTCCGCACCGAATCTTTTGGCATAGACAGCAAAATTTGCCGCGTTGCCGCCGGGATACATGATTTTCAAGTGGTCATAACGATCCACCACATTATCTCCAAAACCCAAAACTTTTACAGGATACATCTTATCCCACCTCTTTCTCAATAAGGAACTTTGCCCATATATCTGCGATAATCCACATCATGATTGAAAACTTTACCTCTTGCAGAACGCAGTTCGCAGTTCATGGCATAGAACAGTACGGGATCCAGATAATCACGAACAGCAGGGTCAATCACATCCATGCCATATTCCAGCGCATCCAGCACCATCAATGCGTCTGTATGAGTTTTCAGGAAATCTTCTGCTCTTTCATCCATGGGACGACATTTGCCGGAGCTTTTCTGCAGGAAATAAAATACACCGTTTTCTGTTACTTCAAAAGGTCCATGGAAGTATTCTCCGCTGTGCAGATAAGCGCAATGCTGCCACTGCATTTCCATCAGACTGCAGATAGCAAAACCATAAGTCTGGCTGAATGTAGCACCGGAGCCAAGGATATACAGGAATTTATGTTCCTGACACATAGCTGCAAAACGGTCACAAAGTTCTGCATTGACTTTTGTTTTTGCCGCTTCCACAATGGCATCCATTTTGTCAATGCCATCCATCAAAGCATCGTAAGCGGCAAATTCTTCCTGTGCTGCCAGCAGTTCCGCTGCAATGGAAAGGCTGATACCACTGGGAATGACTCTTGTTTTCTGGCCTTCTCCCCAAGGATAAACCCAGGAAATCCAACGATCGCTGTTTGCCGCACTTTCCGGATTATGTGTCATGGTAACGACAGCCGCACCTCTTGCAAGGGACAGTTCTGCTGCTTCCAGTGTTTCTTTTGTACCGCCGGAATGTGTGCAAAGTACTACCAGACTATTTTTGCCCAATTTTTTCGGTGTTGCCAAAATGAATTCTTTGCTTGTGTAAATGCCGGATTCTACCAATGTGCTTTCTGCCAGAACCATGCAATGTGCAGGATAAAGGTCTACCAGAGAGCCGCCGCAGGCAACCCAGTAAATCTGTCGAATTTCCCCATATGTTTCTTTGATTGTTTTGATCACGCTTTTTGCGTCCATGATTTTTCCTCCTCATTCTCGTAAATGTATCTTTCAAAATTTTTCATATTTCTGAAATCTGCTGCCCCAGGGTCAGCAAAATATTTTCCATCTGTGATTTCCTGGCCAAGACAGCCATCATAACCATAAGCATTCAAAATCTGAATTTCTTTTCCCAAATGGTGTGTGCCGTCTCCCCATACCAGATGTCCGTATGGGTCACCATCTATGAAATGCATGTGACGAAGGTCTTTGCCAAAGGTTTCAAACCAGTCTTTCAAACTTTCTCCTGCCACACTGACTGCACAAAGATCAGCCATGGGTTTCAGATTTGAGCTGTTGACTGCATCCAGCATTCGTTTTGTCTGTTCCAGATTTGTAACAATCTGGCTTTCTTCTGGACGCAGGCTTTCCATCACAAGTGTTACGTCATGTTCCTTTGCCTCATCAGCCAATCTGGAAAGCATTTCTTCACTACGTTTCCATGCCTCTTCTACTGGCTCGTTCCAGTAGCCCCAACCAGAATTGATCTCCATCATAGGCACTTCCAATTCTTCCGCCAGCAAAATACCATTGCGGAAATATGCAAAACTTCGTTCCCGAAGCTCTTTTTCTTTCGCGCCTACTTGATAGGGATAGAGGCAATTTTCCGGTGTCAGAACACAAACACGCAAGTTTCTAGCTGCAATTTTTTTTCGAAGGACGGCTGCGTCATAATATCGCATGTGATCCAGCCACACATGAGGTGTGCCGCACCACAGTTCGATGGTCTGAAATCCTAATTTTTGCTGCGTGTCCAGAAAATAATCCAGAGAGTAATTCACATAATGGATATTCATGCCGGCAACCTGTTCCCGTCGGATGCTTGGTCTTTCCATTGTCATTCCTCTCCCTCCTTCATGATATAAGGCAAAAATGCCTGATAATTTCTGACATCAGCAGCTGCTGGATCATCGAAATAACGGAAATCTGTGATTTCCTGACTGATGAGCCCCTGATAATCATAGCGATTCAACACTTCCAGATATCGTTCCAGCGGAAACAGCCCATCGCCCCAGACCAAATGTCCATATGGTCTGCCGTCAACAAAATGGGTATGCACAATATCCTTACCCAGCGCAGAAAACCATTCCTCCGGTGTTTCCCCTGCCACCGCCATGGCAATGGTATCCAATCCAGCTTTCACATTGGGATGATTCACATCCTGCAAAAGCCTGCAAAGTTCTTTCAGTGTAATGATACAGTGGCTTTCTTCTGGGCGAACCGTTTCCACGGCAATAGTAACACCATGATCCGCCGCCGTTTTTCCCAAAAGGGAAAGACTACGCACTGCCCGATCATAAACTCTTTCGTATTCTTCATCGAAAGTGCCGCCAATACAGTTTGTGAGCAAGCGTTTTGCGCCAAACATTTCCGCTGCTTCAATGCCCCTTTTGAAATATTCCATACTTCTGCCATGAAAATTAGGGTCTGGTGCGCACATAACATAAGGGTATATGGCGCATTCCGGTGTAAAACATCCAATAGTCAAGCCATTTTCTTCTGCCAGACGTCGTACGGGTGCCGGATCTTGAAAACCTGTATGATCCAAAAGGAAATGCGGTGCCTGACCAACCAGCTCAATGGTCTGGAAGCCCGCTTTTGCCTGTGCTTCCAGCATATATTCCAGCGGGTAATAAAGATAATGAATACCCATTGCTGAAAGCTGTTTTCTGTGAATCTGCGCCATATGCATACTCCTTTCCTGTACGATTCCTGATATTTTCTGAAAAAAGAAAAAGGCATTCAAAACCACATCTTGCGATCCACATCTGTGAAAAGCTACCTACGACGTAGTTTTGAATACCTTTTTGTCCCCTGCCCGGTGCCAAGGGAAGGCAAATATTTTGTTTGCTTTTTTACTCTACCACCAATTTTACAGAATGTCAATGGCGTTGTCATAAATTTTTTCAACGCATAAAAATACCATTTTTTTAAATTTTTTGCAAAAATATTCTTGACTTTGTAGATTTCTGTAATTAGAATATGTTCATGGAAAAATACGATTGTAAAAAAATGCACTACACAA
>CATZIM010000179.1 GCA_958420075.1 uncultured Clostridia bacterium
GCGCTGGCAAAAGGTAAAAAACTTTATGACAAGCGTGAAACCATTGCCAAAAACGATATGCGTCGTCAGGCGGAAAAAGAGTTTACGATTCGTAATCTTACTTTATAAGACACACGGGGATGTAATGGTTTCGACGGGAGTCTTGAAAGTAGGGATAGCCATCCGCAGCCCGGTGAACTGCGTCATCAAGCCGGAAACTTTTCTAAAAAGAAACGACAACAATAAATTAGCATACGCTGCCTAATTGCGGCAGCTGTCAACCCCCGGATTCCTGCCGCCGGGGAGCTTGGCATCGACTTGGCGGGGCACTTTTTCGCTTAAGCTTTGCGGCGGAAAAAGATTCATGAAGCTACCGAGGAACATAGCCTGTCATTCGGCGATGGTCTGAGGGAATTCTAAAAGACTGACTGTGATGGGAGAAGTTCTTACAGATGGGTTTTCGGACAGGGGTTCGACTCCCCTCATCTCCATTCTAAGAACAAAACAGACTTTGCTGCATGAAGCGGCAAAGGGGATGTTCCAAAAAAGCTGCGCAGAAGATTTCTTCTGCGTTTTTTTGGATAATTTCATGCGAAAAAAGGGGGATTTACATGAGAAAGAAATTATCATTGCTGTTTATGGCGCTTTTTCTGTTCATGGGCGTACCGCAGATGGCACAGGCAGCAGAATATCCGTATGAGGTAGAAGTCAATCTGACACAGAATGTGGTCACTGTTTATAAAAAAGATGCCGCTGGGAATTATACTGTGCCTGACCGGGCTTTTGTTTGCTCCGTAGGCCCTGCTACACCTACCGGCACATTCCGCACCACAGATAAATATGTATGGCGTGCACTGTTCGGCAATGTTTACGGGCAGTATGCCACACGCATTACCGGCAGCATCCTGTTCCATTCCGTACCTTATTATACCATGTATGATAAAGGCTCTCTGGAATATCTGGAATACAACAAACTGGGTACATCTGCATCCATGGGCTGTGTGCGTTTGACAGTGGAAAATGCAAAGTGGATTTATGATAACTGTCCTGCGGGTACAACGGTGCGAATGGTAAAGAATAACGATCCTTTGCCCATCCAGCCGGAACAGCCCCAGAAACTCAATGTCAATGACACAAAACTGAGAGGTTGGGACCCTACAGATCCTGATCCGGCAAACCCTTGGCATAAAGTCCTTCCAGACAATGCCAGAATGGAAAGCATCAATGTCAAAAGCCCTAGAAGCAGTTTTGCTGTGGACGCTTTTTATGGCGGCGGAACTTATTATCTGACGGCAGACGATGCCAGCAAAGTATTTGTTCAGCTGGGCAAGACACTGACTCTGCCTGTTTCTGCGGCAGATACCACCAAAGCCATGGGAACTTCCCAGATCACATATCAGGGGAAAACAACAGAAGTATCCTATTGTATCTACGAAGGCAAAACATATTACAAGCTGCGGGATTTGGCAGCGGCTACGGAAACCGACATTTCCTGGAATGCGCAGACAGAAGACATCGTCCTTTCTGATGCCCAGGAACAGAACTGGCTGAACCGCGTGTTGATTCGCAGAAATCTGGCAGTAGAACTCTCTGCATAAGGTCAGAAAGAAAGCCTGCATGAATGGGTCATGCGGGCTTTTTCTATGCTATTGGGAAATCATAATTTGGAAATTCTTAAAAAATCTGTCAATTATACTAATTTTTCAGCGGTTTTGTTGATTTTTTCTCGTCATTGTGGTATGATGCTCGGGAAAAACCCAAAGAAAGAGGGAAAAATATGGGATGGAAAAAATTAACGGTCATTGTTGTGGCAGCAGCAGCGCTGGTTGGCGGCGCACTGTCCCTTTCCATGTACCTGACCAGACAGCAGGAAGTGGAAATGGAAGTGGCAGATGAAAAACCTCAGCCACCTCAGGCAGGTGATACCACAACATTGGCGGATATGGAAAATATGCCAATTTATTACGACGATGAAGAAGTTCTGCTTCTGCCTGTCAGAAACGTTGTGGAAGGCCTGGGCGGCAGTGTTGCCTGGGATCGCGAGAAAAAAGCCACAGAGATTTCTTTTTATGGTAAGAAACTCATTTTGAACCGCGGCAGCAGAGATGCAGAGCTCAATGGTTATGAAATTACATTGGATCGGGAAGTGGAAGCCATCAATGGTTGTCTGTATGTATCTTCCGATGTGTTTTCTGAGTATTTCGCCACAGAAGTTATCTGGGACAGCAGTCAGCAGCTGGTGACCATCAAAACCGGGGATAATACCAAACCGGTCATTGCTGGACGTGTGCTGGAAGGCGTAGACGGAGAACGGAATTACTCAGCGGAAATTCCTGTTGTAGTTGGATTGAATGATATTAGTTATGAAAAAAGTCTGAATGATGCTTTTGAATCTTTTTCATTGGAACAGCTGGCATCTTTCCCGAACGTAGTTCCTGCGGAAGAAGCGGAAGAAGCGGCGGAAGAAGCAGAAGCAGTGGAACAGTCCGGCGAAGGTGAAGCAGAAGCACAGCCTGAAGAAGGAACAGCTGCGGAAGCAGAAGCCAATACAGAAACGGAAGCAAATGCGGAGCAGGAACAAACAGCAGAAGAAGCAGCAGAAGAAACTGCGGACATGCCTAAACCCGATCATGTACGTCTTGGTTTTGTGAAAGGATATATTGGCGCAGAATTCCTTTCCTTCTATTGGGAAGTGGATGTAGATGGAAAACTGTCCAGTCAGGGCGTAAACATTGACCTGCAGGGTCAGAAATATGTAAATATTTTGGATTTAACAGCCAGCAGGGACATTGAAACAGAACTTCATGTCTATGCGGAGGATGTAGATCCTGAAAATTACTACATTTCTGCAGATAAAGAATGGATTTTGCTTTCCAATGATGAAGAAAACGGCACATATCAGGCAGTTTCCGTACCTGCGGAAATGGCCCAAAGTGTTTGGAAGGATAAATACAAGTTCTTAATTGCATAAATAGATGTTTCAAAACACCTCTATGAAACTATCATAGGGGTGTTTTTATGTATACAATATATTTTTTACGTCTTTGATATTTTCGTATCAATCTTGGACGATGTGTATAGATTTCAGTACAAAATATTGTAAAGAAAAACGAGTTTGTCTGACATATAAGCGAGGTATTTTTGCAGGAACATCGTGAAAAAGATTGTAAATTGCATAAAAATATTTTTTTATACATGATAGGTACCGTCAATTCGCACAAAGGGTGTTTTGTTAGAAACATAACGGTTTTATTTCCATTTTGCGGTTGAAATCGTAAGAATTTGATTGTATAATAAACAAGAACTTGAAGCAGTGCTGCGGTCAGGCAAAAGAGGGTTGTTGTATGACAAGGGTTTTGTCATAAATATACTCTTTCCGGGCAGGCAGCACGGCATGCACGGCTTACCGTGCAGACCTAGGGGTTTCCCGAAAGCAAAGTTTTGTAAAATACAGAAGATTTACAAAATAAGGAGGAGAACAAAAAATGTCTAAAGTAATGAAAACGATGGACGGTAACGAAGCTGCTGCATACGCTTCCTATGCGTTTACAGAAGTAGCTGGTATTTTCCCCATCACACCTTCCTCCCCAATGGCTGAAAAAACAGACGATTGGGCAGCAAATGGCAAGAAAAACCTTTTCGGTCAGACTGTTAAAGTAGTAGAAATGCAGTCTGAAGCAGGTGCATCCGGTACTGTACACGGTTCCCTGGCAGCTGGCGCTCTGACAACAACTTATACAGCATCTCAGGGTCTGCTGCTGATGATCCCCAACATGTACAAAATCTCCGGTGAACTGCTTCCCGCAGTATTCCATGTAACAGCTCGTGCGCTGGCAGCTCACGCTCTGTCTATCTTTGGTGACCACTCCGACGTTATGGCTTGTCGTCAGACAGGTTTCGCTCTGCTGGTTTCCAACAGCGTACAGGAAGTTATGGATCTGGCTTGCGTAGCACATCTGTCCGCAATCAAAGGCCGTGTTCCTTTCCTGCATTTCTTTGATGGTTTCCGTACATCTCACGAAATCCAGAAAATCGAATGCATCGACTATGATGAACTGGCTAAAATCATCGACATGGATGCAGTTAACGCATTCAAGAGAAACGCGCTGAACCCTGAACATCCCGTTATCAGAGGTACAGCTCAGAACCCTGACATCTACTTCCAGGCTCGTGAAGCAGCAAACAAATTCTATGATGCTCTGCCTGCAGTAGTAGAAGAATACATGGGCGAAATCAACAGAATCACAGGCAGAGATTACAAACTGTTCAACTACTATGGTGCTCCCGATGCTGAAAGAATCATCATCGCTATGGGCTCCGCTTGTGAAGCTATTGAAGAAACAATTGACTATCTGGCAGCTAAAGGCGAAAAAGTTGGTCTGGTTAAAGTTCACCTGTTCAGACCTTTCGTAGCTGAAAAACTGCTGGAAGCTATCCCCAAAACAGTTAAGAAAATCGCTGTTCTGGATAGAACAAAAGAACCCGGTGCACAGGGCGAACCTCTGTATATGGACGTTTGCACAGCAATGTTCGAAGTAGAAAAC
>CATZIM010000180.1 GCA_958420075.1 uncultured Clostridia bacterium
ACAGAAATCACAGGCAAACCAAAAGCAATAAATACCAAAATCAACAGCCTTCGTACCCACAGCCACACGTACCCCAAAACAGGATTATGGGCTTCGTTCAGCTCTTTCCCCACTTCTTCGCTGTCCCCCATATAATCCACCGTCAGCTGCGCCGCCTGTTCCTCGTCGATGTCCTGCGAGAGCAAGTCTTCGTACAAATCCTCCATATGCTCTCGCAGTTCCTGTCCAATGGCACGGCGGTCAAAGCGGAATTTCACATGGGAAGTCACCGCTGTGATGTAATTTTCAAACAGTTCCTTAGCCATGCCCTTCCTCCTTTTTTCCGCTGTCACTGAGCCTGCACTGCAATGACTTCTCCGGCAGCATTTTTACAGATGATTTCTTTCATGACATAGTTGTTTGACCTTGGCACAGAGGAATCCAGGACCATGCTGAAAAATCCATTTTCCCCTACAGGAATGGTGTACCGTCCCACTTCCTGCCAGTCATTTTCCTCACTTTTCCATTCTTCCACAACACAGACCACTTCCGCAGCATCTGGTTCCTTGGTCTGTCCAAATATGATTTCTTCCCAAATCCAGCCTCTGGTCTGACCTTCCACTGGAAAATAGCCATTCCAATGTTCATTGGTATACTTCCAGAAAATCCCCAGACATGGTTTTACAGATACAGTATAGAATCCTTTCTGTTCCAAACCTACCAAACACAGACAGTCATCATCCCAACTCCCAAATTCCATGACCTCTGCCGCAGGCCCCAGCCACTCCGCTTTTTCCGCACTGCGAAAGACGCCTTCCGGTGTCAGGTGATAGCCCCCCTGCCACAGAAACAGCAGGGCTGTCAATGCAATCAGAATGACATTTCTCACAATCTGCTTTTTCCGTTTCATTCCGCCATCACCCGCCCTTCTGTCAAAGAAACCTCGATTTCTTTTTCATGACCTAGGAAAAACACGATTCTATCGGCTTCCGGCGGTACATCGTAAGTCCAATCTCTGCCCTTTTTATAAAACAGGGAATTGCTGGCATACAGTCCCCCATTTCCATGACAGACTTCTTCCCCTACATAAATTTCCGCATCAATGCCGCTTCTTCCCAAACCACCACCGAGCCATGGATTCTGGCGGATGTGATACGTATATTCCAGTGTACCATCGTCATAATATCGGATTTCCTCTATCTGCACCTCGCTGCCATAAAGCTGTGCCTCCAATACTGGCGAAATAGTATAAACCACATTTCCAGTTTTGTGATCTATTTGCTGAAGGTAAGTATCTCCAAAACTAACTCCTTGGATGATTCCCCACCCAACCAACACAACCACACAAAGCCTTGCCATCCACCTTGTCACCAGCCAAATCCAGCCCCAAAGGGGATGATGGACTTCATTCAGCTCTTTCCCCACTTCTGCGCTGTCCCCCATATAGTCCACTGCCAGCTGTGCCGCCTGTTCCTCGTCGATGTCCTGAGAAAGCAAATCTTCGTATAAATCCTCCATATGTGCCAGCAGTTCTCTGGCAATAGCACGGCGGTCAAAGAAAAATTTTACATGGGAAGTTACCTCCCGGATATATGTTTCAAATAATTCTTTTTCCACCGAATCCCCCCTTTCTTATTTCCTCCTGTTCAGAAAAACCCCAATCTTGTCAAACATAGAAAAACCGCTGAAACATGGGTAATTCTCATAAAATCCTTACTTCTTTGCACAAAAAATTTTCATGTTGACTTACAAGAAATAACATGCTATACTTTCAGAGTTAGTTGGCGCTAACTACATGATTATGATTTTATTCTCAAGGAGGAATGATATGTATCTTTATATTCTTGTATCTATCATACTAACGCTTCTTTTTGCATATGGATGCAACGCAGCCATCCGAAAACATGCCGGACTATTTTATGCGCTGGCTGTCCTCATCGTTGTCTTTGAAGTGGTTTATTATCAGACCGGACTGCGTGACGCAGCGCCGGAATGGATCACGGAATATATCGTAAATCCTTTTAAACGGGGCGCTTTGCCCACTGCCATGTTCATGGTTGTGATGTATATGGGTGCTTTGGATGGCAAAAAGCCATTTGTCAGCAAGCTTCTGGGAATTCGCGGTGAATTGTCCATCCTTGCCTGCATTTTGACCCTTGGACACAATATCATTTATGGCAAAAAACAATTCGTAAACCTTTTTACAAATCCTTCAGAAATGAAACCCCATTCACTGATTGCCGCCATTATTTCCATCATCATGATCGCCGTTATGCTGCCTTTGATGGTGACTTCCTTTAAGGCAGTGCGCAAACGCATGTCTTTTGCCGCATGGAAAAATCTGCAGCGTTGGGCATATCTCTTTTTCGGATTGATCTATGCTCATGTGATGGTACTTTTCCTTCCAAAATTCAGCGAAAAATATCTGGATATCATTGCATATACTTTCATCTTTGGCACCTATGCGGTACTGAGAGCCGCAAAAGCTGTCAAAACCTCCCAAAATACATTACCGCAGCGGGAATATGCAGGAAAAGCATAACTGGACTTTTTCGGAAAAGGTCGCACAATGTGCGGCCTTTTCTGCATAAAAAGGCATTTTTATTATCTCGCCTTTCTGTCCTCTATATTTTCATAGGCCCAGCCACCAATAGAAAAAATCATGGGCTGATGTCCGTCCGCATCGTAGTACTTTCCGTCTTCATCCTGACCATTTCGGTATACCACTTCGCCTGTTTCTGTTCTGCCTTCTATATATCCCACGTAAAACATGTCGGCTTTTTCCTGCGGAAAGTCCATTTTCTCATGGAAAAATCCATTTTCCGCCACAGGCAGTGAAATTTCTTCTACAGGCTTCAAATCCTCCACTTCATCTTCCATGGAATAAAACAAGCAAGTGACTTCCGTAACTTCCGGCAACAGCGAAAGCCCCACCAACATATTTTCCTCCGTGAGCATGGCATCCACGTCCCCATACAGGGTACGGTATCCTTCCACAGACACACCCGTGGACATCCGCCAGAACAGCCCCAGATACTGCTCCACAGGAATCACCGAAAGACCATTATTCCATTTTCCCACATAAATCTGACTGCCATCGCCTCTGGGATAGGTCAGGAGGATTTCTTCCGATGGACCATAGCGGAGTCCTCGTTCTGCTCCATGAAAAGCAGCTTCCGGTGAAAAATAAAGCCGATTGCTCCTGACCCATAGCCCGCCGCAAAGAACCAGCACCAGCAGGAACAGCATACATTGTCTGATTCGTTTCATTTTCCATCACCTGCTTTCAGGATTCCGCTTCCAAATCTTTGATGCTATATCCGTCTGAAGAAACTACCGATTTTTTCTTTTCTCCATATTGAAACACGACTTCTCCCGATGCTGTGCTGCCTTCCAGATAACCAATGCGGTACGTGGCCCAATTTTCATTTTCCAGCACGCGTACTTTGCTAAAAAAGAAACCGTTCTCTGCCACTTCCATCGTAACTTCCTGTACGAATATATCTTCGCGGAGTTCTTCATGATAAGTATTGAGATAACAGGTAACCTTCTTGACTTCCGGCAACTTGGAAAGCCCTACAATATAGCCCTCGTCAATCAAAAATGCTTCCATATCTTCTGTTATTGGTAAGCAGCGGGAAAATCCACTTTGCAAATCAGCTGCTTTCCAGAATATTCCCCATACTGGCTCTACGCCAACCACAGAAAGGCCTTTTTCCCAGCGTCCTACATAAACAAAATCCCCGTTTTCCTTTTCATAGGTCAGCAAAATTTCATCCGATGGACCATAGCGCAGCCCCTGTTCCTCCGCATGCATGGCAGCTTCCGGTGACAGATGCAGTCCGCTCCTCCAAAAAGCATATCCACCGCAAAGGATCAGGACCAGCAAGAAAATAACAATCTGTTTTCCACGCTTCATTCTGCCATCACCCTGCCTTCTGTCAGAGAAATTTCAATAGGTTCTCCCCAGCCATTACCCAGATCCGCATTTGCCCGGATTTCCAGTCGGTCTGCTTCTTCCGGTACATCTCTCAGTTTGATCTGACCTTTTCCATAATAACGTCCGTCTTTATAACTGCCCTCCCCATTGTAGCACTGTGTTTCTCCCACATAAGGAAAGGCGCGGATTTCAAAGGTCCAGTATTCATCTCTGGAAAAAGGACTCCGCCATGTGGCATAGTCTACTTCCATCATGCCGTCCTCGTAATACACGATTTTGTCGATATACAAAGTATAATCGTAAACCTGTTTTTCCACGTCAGGAGAAATGGTGTATACCACTTCGCTGTAAGAAGCCGGACGTACTTCTTCAAAATACCCTTTGGCAATACTGATGCCTGTATCCAGAAGCCCAAAAGCCGTTTTTGCCGCCACCACAATACAAATGATGCCTAAGGTCAGCCAAACATACCCCAGAACGGGATGATGAGCCTTATCCAGTTCTTTCCCCAGCTCTTCGCTGTCCCCCATGTAGTCCACGGTCAGTTCTGCCGCCTGACTCTCATCTATATCTTGGGAAAGCAAATCTTCGTA
>CATZIM010000181.1 GCA_958420075.1 uncultured Clostridia bacterium
GGAAGATATGGTCGTCCGTTTCCTGCTGCTGCCGCGGGTCATAAGGCGTGAAGATATATACCTGATGTCCCTTTTTTTCCAGTTCCCGCCGCAAGGTCTGTACGGAAGTTGCGACGCCGTTGAGCTGCGGGAAATAGGTATCGGTAAAAATCCCGATATTCAATTTTGCCACCTCCTGTTTTCATCTTTCTTATGCGATTTTAATATAAAAGACACCCTTTGACAAGTAACAATCCGTTACGAACGTATAAAGATTTTTTTAAGTTTCAGGTGGGGAGAGAAAATATGATATACTGAAAGCAGAACCCAAAAGGAGGAAACACATCATGGCAAAGACATTGCATCCCAACCAAATACACGCCATATCCCATGGAACAGGCCCTATGCTGGTATTGGCTGGCCCCGGCAGCGGAAAAACAACAGTCATCATTCAGCGGATTCGCCGGCTGACAGAGAAAATGGGTGTATCCCCCTATCGGATATTGGTTATCACCTTCACAAAAGCGGCGGCAGAGCAGATGAAAACAAGATATGCCGCTTTGCAGGGAAAATCGGGTGTGATGTTTGGCACATTCCACAGTATTTTTTTCCGCATCCTTCGTCAGGCCTGCGGATATAGTCTGGAACAGGTCCTTTCTGAAGACGAACGGCGGAATACCATGCAGAAATTGGTGACGGAAGCCCGCATTTCTGTGCAGGATCAGGAGGAATACATACAGCAGTTTTTCAGTCAGTATTCCCTCATGAAAAACCAATTACAGGATGACAGTGATTTTTTGCCGGATGGATTGCCCAAAGATGAATTTGTGGCTTTGTCAAAGAAATTCGATGGCTGGAAACGGCGGAATGAAAAAATCGATTTCGATGATATGCTGACGGAGTGCTATGATGTTTTGTCACAGGATGAAAAGGTTAGAAAAGCGTGGCAGGATCGCTTTGACTATATATTGGTAGATGAATTTCAGGACGTGAATCGTGCCCAGTATGCCTGCCTGCAAATGTTGGCGGCGCCGAAAAACAATCTGTTTGTGGTGGGGGATGACGACCAGAGCATTTATGGCTTTCGTGGTGCCAGTCCGTCTTTTATGCTGGATTTCCCCAAAGATTTTCCAGGAACGGAAAAAGTTTTTCTGGATGTAAATTACCGCTGTTCCGGGCGTATCATCCGGCTGGCATCTCAGGTCATTGGCACCAATGTGAGCCGATATGCAAAAGAAATCAAAGGCGACAGAGATTTAGGTGAGCGCATCAATGTTTTTGTGGCAAAAGACAGCGGGGAAGAAGCGGAGCTGATAGCACAGAAGATTGCCCGTTTATTGGAAGAAGGAATGCCCATAGAAGAAATTGCCGTGATTTTCCGTACCAATATTCAAGGGGGTGCTTTTGCCAGAGCATTGTTCCGTCGTGGGATTCCCTACCATCTGCGGGATGGGGGATTTCATTTGTATGACCATTGGATTGCAAGGGATTTGGCGGCCTATCTGTTCCTGGCGGAAAATCGTGACAGTGATGCCTCTTTGTTGCGAATTGTGAATAAACCGAAACGATATATCAGCAAAGACTTGTTGGCAGAGGCGGAACAGATGCCCTATGGCCTTCTGCGGAGCCTCCATGTCTGCCCCTCTTTGCAGAAATGGCAGGCAGAACATCTGGAAAGTTTGGAGGAAGACTTACGTCAGATTCAAAAACGAAAGCCTTACGAGGCTTTGCGGTATGTGCGGAAAGTGGTAGGCTATGACGAATATCTTTCAGATTATGCGGCTTATCGGAAAGCAAGCCTATCTAATATGATAGAAAACGCTGATGAAATTACGGAAACGGCTAAAGGAACGGAAAGCGGCACAGAGTTTGTGCGGAAAATGGAAGAATTGAGCCGTCAAATGAAAGAACAGTCCAAACAGAAAGGCAATACCCATGGTGTGACACTGACCACATTCCATGGGGCAAAGGGGCTGGAGTTTGGCGCGGTGTTCCTGCCTTCTCTGGCAGAAGGTATAATTCCCTATGAAAAAGGAAGAAAGGGAAGCGCATTGGAGGAGGAACGACGGCTGTTCTATGTGGGCTTGACCCGTACCAAAGACAGGCTTTTCCTTTCCTTTACAGAAAATCGCTATGAGAAGCCATTGAAGCCTTCCCGGTTCCTTATGGAAATGGGATTGGATGAACGTCTATTTTTCAAAGAAAATAGAAGAAAATTTTAAGAAAGAGTTAAAACATTCTAAGAACCCCCTTGTTATAATGAAAGAAAAACAAATGTGTTTCTATGTAAACGGGGAGGACAGCTATGAAATATTATCAAAAACAAAAACTCAAACAAAAGATTTTTGCTGTCATTGCGTTGGTGATTGCCCTGATTATGGTGCTGAGCCTGCTGACACCTGTTTTTGCCGCGGCTCCAAATACACAGGCTGTCACGGCTGTTACCAATACAGATGTGGCAGAGCCTACGGCAGAACCAGGGCAGGAAAAGACCATAGGCGGCGAACATTTTTCGCTGGATTTGCAAGTGGGTTTTGACAATTCTTATATTGTAGAAAAGGTCACGCCTTTGACGGCTACCCTGACGAATAATGGCGCGGCTTTTCAAGGGGAATTTCAGGTGAAAGTTTATACCTATGAAAACACAGACAGCGGTTTTCAGAAATACGCCCTGTATAGCCAGAAGCTGGAATTGCCGGAAGGCGCTACCAAACAGGTTTCCATGGAACTGGGACTGAATACGGTGCGGCGGAATATGGAAGTGTCACTGGTAGATGAGGGCGGTAATGTGGTATTTCGGAAACATGTACCAGTGGATGCCCTTTCTCCCGAAACAGTGGCGGTGGGTGTTCTCAGCGAACAGCCTGCACAGGTGCAGTATTTGGCAGGCATGAATTTATCTGAAAAAACTTCCGTATTTTTCCTGGATCGGGATACGTTCCCGGAATCCCAAAGTGTCATGGAAAATTTCGCGGTGCTCATCATCGACGATTTTGATACAGCTACACTGGGAGACGCTCAGAAAAAGGCTCTGAAAAACTGGGTGGATAATGGCGGACTTCTTGTGCTGGGCACAGGTGTGCAGGCACAGAAAGTTCTTTCCGGTTTGGATTTTGTAGATGTTTCTCTGAACGGTACCCAGAGTGTCAGCGGCATTTCCGCCCCTGACGGTACAGTTTTGTCTTTGTCTGCACCTTTGACCGTTGCGGGGATTTCCGCAGAAAAAGCGTCTGTGAAATGGGAGGCAAATGGTACGCCCTTGACTTCTCTCATGCCTTATGGCAGCGGATATGTACTGATGCATCATTTTGCTTTGGGTCTGGCACCTTTTGCCAATATGCCCCAGCAGACAGATGTGCTGGAAGGACTTTGCAGTGGTCTGTATGATATAGGAGAAGAAAGTGCAAGGGTGGAAATCGCCAATCAGCTTCGTTATGCCGCAAACAACTTCCCTTCTGTAGCTGGAAGTTCCATGGTTGTGATCTTTTTGGTTGTAGGCATTTATATTGTACTGGCTGGCCCTGTCATGTATATTGTGCTGAAGAAAAAAGACCGCAGAGAACTGGGATGGATCACCATTCCCGTATTGTCTGTTGTATTTTTGGGTGTGGTATTTGTGCTGGCAGGCAGAAGCACCTATCACAATGGGCTCATCAGCACAAAAGCCATTGTGGAAATGGAGCAGGACAGCAGTATTGGGGAAGCCCAGATTGCCATGGCTGTCAAAGTGCCTGGCAGTGGTGATGTGACGTTGGAAAGTGAACTGCCCATTCCTGTGCAGCCCCAGGTGGATAACGGCTGGTATGATGGCAATGGCAAAGCAGAAGAAATAGATTACAAAGTCACCACAGGCGATGGCACAAATATTGTTTTTTATGACAATATGGCATGGGAAACAAACTATGTCAGTGCTTCTACTGCATTGGAACTGGGCGGCAGTGTAACCAGCAATGTAGCATTTGATGGAGAAAAAGTTGTGGGCACTGTGACAAACGGAACTTCTGTGAACTTTATGGATGCTTATCTGAAACTGGATTATGTATATATTCCTTTAGGAGAACTGCCCGCGGGAGAGACCATGGAGGTTTCTTACGATTTGAGTACGGAAAACGTCAATGACCGTTATGGGGATCGACTGACCAATTTGATCACAGGAGATGGTACAACGGTTTGGGATCAGGTGCAGAATGGTACCATTACGGAAGAAAGAGGATATACACTGCGCCGTGAGCAGGAGTTGATGGAAATTCTCCATAACTGGGATACGACAGAACAGAGTCAGTGGGAAAACAGCCAGATTACTTATGAATTTTTCGGCTTCAGCGATATGCCTATCTTTGACAGCGTGAAATATCTCAATGGAAAACCTGCAAGGGAAAATTACCTGACCATGTTCCATACAGTAGGCACCAAAGATCTGAGCCGTGAAAAATCTTTTGACTTGCCGTTCACCGTTCTGCCGGAAACAACAGATCAGGCAGTGAATTATGGTGTGTATTATGACAACTGGAACAATTTCTGCGA
>CATZIM010000182.1 GCA_958420075.1 uncultured Clostridia bacterium
CTGAAACAGTGCGGTCTGTGCTGCGAAATCATGGCAGACGACGGCACCATGATGCGTACCCCTTCCCTGTGGGAACTGGCGGACAAATACAACCTGAAATTCATCACCATCCACGATTTGCAGAACTACTGCCGCCGCAACGAAAAACACGTCATTCGGGAAGCGGAAGCAAAAATGCCCACAAAATACGGCGAATTCCGCATTTTCGGTTATGTCAACGACCTGACAGGCGAACACCACGTGGCACTGGTGAAAGGCGACATCGGCGACGGCAAAAACCTGCTGTGCCGTGTGCACTCTGAATGCCTGACTGGTGACGTATTCGGTTCCCGCCGCTGCGACTGCGGACAGCAGCTTGCCGCAGCCATGGCACAGATTGAAAAAGAAGGCAGAGGCATCCTGCTGTATATGCGTCAGGAAGGCAGAGGCATCGGCCTCATCAACAAACTGAAAGCCTACGAACTCCAGGAAAGAGGCAGAGATACCGTAGAAGCCAACCTGGAACTGGGCTTTGCGCCTGACCTGCGTGAATACTGGATCGGCGCACAGATTTTGCAGGACTTGGGTGCAAAAGAACTGCGGCTCCTCACAAATAACCCCACAAAAGTTTATGGTCTGGACGGCTTCGGCGTTTCCATTGTGGAACGTGTGCCCATCGAAATCGAACCCCAGGAAGATGACGAATTCTATTTGCAGACAAAACAGCAGAAAATGGGTCACATTTTCTCTCACATTTTATAAAAACAAAGTCAGGAGGATACAGCAATGAAAGTTTTAGAAGGATATTTAAACGGCAAGGGTATGAAAATCGGCATTGTTGCCGCAAGATTTAACGAATTTATCGTAAGCAAACTGGTCAGCGGCGCAGAAGACGCTCTGGTACGTCACGGCGTAGACGGCGACGACATTTCTATTGCATGGGTTCCCGGTGCTTTTGAAATCCCCACCATCGCACAGAAAATGGCAAAAAGCGGCAAATACGACGCGATCCTGTGTCTGGGTGCAGTCATCCGCGGCGCAACCAGCCATTATGACTACGTTTGCAACGAAGTTTCCAAAGGTACAGCACACATTGCACTGGAAACAGGCGTACCTGTGATGTTCGGCGTACTGACCACAGACACCATTGAACAGGCCATCGAACGCGCTGGCACAAAAGCAGGCAACAAAGGCTATGACGTGGCATGCTCCGCCATCGAAATGGTTGATCTGGCAAGAAAGATGTAATTTTTCTTTTCCACTCCCGCTTTTTTTGGTATACTAATGCCAGAGAAACGAAAGGAGCGAAAGCCATGATTCACGATACTTATACCTTTCAGGATTTAAGCGAGGTGTGCTATCACCTGCGCAAATACAAAAATGTCACCGAGGACTGGCAGGTGGATTTCTGCAACATCTACGGGGAACTGGTTGCCAGCTTTGACAGCGACGAGGAAACCAGAGAACGTCTGAAAGACCCCGATGAAACATACGCCATGGTGACAGAACTCATGGACATTGCCATGATGATGGGGAAAACATGGTGATTCCCCTGTTCCAAACTCCATAAAAACGACATAAAAAAAGACATTTTCCTTTCCTTTGGAAAATGTCTTTTTCTTTTGGCTTTCTTCTTATTATATAGAAGAAAAGGCAGAGAATTTGATTTCTCTGCCCCAAAAATATCTTATTTGTAGTTTTTGCTGGAATCTTTCAGCAGTACGTCGTGGGCGCCGCCTTCTACCAAGCTGGTTGTGGAAATAACAGTGATTTTTGCTTTTTCCTGCAGTTCGGGGATAGACAGAACGCCGCAGTTGCACATGGTGGATTTTACTTTCTTCAGAGACAGGTTTACGTTGTCGTGCAGGCTGCCTGCGTAAGGAACGTAGGAGTCAACGCCTTCTTCAAAGGACAGTTTTGCATCGCCGCCCATGTCGTAACGCTGCCAGTTTCTTGCTCTGGAGGAACCTTCGCCCCAGTATTCTTTCATGTAGCTGCCGTTGATATTTACTTTGTTTGTAGGGCTTTCGTCGAAACGAGCGAAGTATCTGCCCAGCATGATGAAGTCTGCACCCATAGCCAGTGCCAGTGTCATGTGGTAGTCGTAAACGATACCACCGTCGGAGCAGATGGGAATATAGATGCCTGTTGCTCTGTAGTATTCATCTCTTGCCTGTGCCACTTCAATAACTGCGGAAGCCTGACCACGGCCGATACCTTTCTGTTCTCTTGTGATACAGATGGAGCCGCCGCCGATACCAACTTTTACGAAGTCTGCGCCGCATTCAGCCAGGAAACGGAAGCCTTCTGCGTCTACAACGTTACCAGCGCCGATTTTAACGGTGTCACCGTATGTTTCTCTTACCCAGTCCAGAGTCATTTTCTGCCATTCGGAATAACCTTCGGAGGAGTCGATGCACAGGATGTCAACGCCTGCTTCTACCAGTGCGGGCACACGTTCTTTGTAGTCACGAGTGTTGATACCAGCGCCTACTACGTAACGTTTCTGTGCGTCCAGCAGTTCGTTTTTGTTTTCTTTATGGCTGTCGTAGTCTTTACGGAATACCAGATACTGCAGTCTGCCTTCATCGTCTACGATGGGCAGCTGGTTGATCTTGTTGTCCCAGATGATGTCGTTTGCTTCTTTCAGTGTTGTGCCAGCAGGCGCATAAATCAGCTGATCCAGAGGAGTCATGAATTCTTTTACTTTCACGTCTTTGTCCAGACGGCTCACACGGTAGTCTCTGCTTGTTACCATACCTACCAGTTTGCCCTGAGCGGTACCATCTGTGGTAACAGCTACTGTGGAGTGGCCTGTTCTTTCTTTCAGGTTCAGGATATCCTGCAGTGTGCTTTCGGGGCTGATGTTGGAATCACTGATAACGAAACCAGCTTTGTAAGCCTTTGCTCTTGCTACCATCGCAGCCTGGCTTTCGATGGACTGAGAGCCGAAAATGAAGGAAATGCCGCCTTCTTTTGCCAGAGCCACTGCCATTTTATCGTCAGATACTGCCTGCATAACAGCGGAAACCAGTGGAATGTTCATGGTCAAAGCGGGTTCTTCACCTTTTTTGAATTTTACCACGGGTGTTTTCAGACTCACGTTATCTACCATACATTCTTTGGAAGAATACCCGGGTACCAGCAGGTATTCGCTGAAAGTTCTGGAAGGTTCTGTAAAGTAAGTTGCCATTTTCTTCTCTCCTTTTCAAATACTGGGTGATGGTTAACTATCATAAAAGCCCGGAGGCTTTTGGGTTTCTCTGGATAAAAAAAGAGGAAAAGCGCGTCTTTGTGTTCTTTTCCTACCTTACAATTTTACCGAAATTTCTTTTTTCCGTTTCTGATTTCTCTTTTGTGTATACAACATGCCGTTGTCCTTGTATTGCATACGATTTTAGCACTAAAAAGCCCCCTGTTCAAGGGGGCAGAGACATTTTTTTTGATTTTGTGAAAATTCGTCATTTTTTGCCTGCAAAAAGGCGACTTTCTTAGGTTCTTCTTTGCAGATAGCCCAATGCCAAACGGGCTACGGCACCGATGACAAAGCCGGTCACCACGCCGGTCACCAGCAAGAACGGCAGATAATATGCCATTTTGATGTTTTCCACCACAGCCGCCGCCACGATGATCTGCCCCACGTTATGGAACACACCGCCCATGACACTGACGCCGGTAATGCTGACTTTTCCTGTTTTCTTCAAAAGGGCCATGACTGCCAGCGAAAGGAGGGCACCTGCCAGAGAGTACAGCAGTCCCGCAAAGCCCTGGAACAGCAGTCCTGACATAAGGACACGGACCAAGGAAATGAAAAAGGCTGATTTGGTATCCATATGATACAGGACAATGACGATGATGACGTTTGCCAGACCCAGCTTCATGCCCGGCACCAGCAAAGGCAGGGGAATGAGCATTTCCACATAGCCCATAAGGATGGCTAACGCCGCAAAAAGTCCGTATTGTGCTACTTTACTGCTTCTCATATCATCCCACCACCGCATCTACTGTATTTTCCGTACCTGCTTCAATGGTGACCACCATTTTATGAGGCAGGCAGACAATGGTTTCTCCTGTTTTGTGAATCCGCTTCTGGTCGGCACAAAGACCGTCCCGGCAGTCCGCTTCGATGACATCCGCCCAGCCATCTTTGATTTCTACTATATTATATCCTTCCGGTGTATCCACCTGATAGGTGGTATCTTCGTCCAAAGGCAGTTCCTGCACCACCTGTCCGTCCACGGTGATGACCGCTTTGCCGCCGTCCTCGGCGCTGCCCAAAAACACCAGATAGATAATCCCCGCTAAAACCAGTACCCCTGCAATCAAAATCAAATCCAGGCGTTTCATCTCTCCACCACTTTCTATTTTATTTCTAAAAAAATCTTATATAGGAAAAAAAGGAAGCGCTTGCTTCCTTTTTCCAGTAGTAGTAGGATTTATTATTGTAGTACATAAAAAAATGCCCAGAACCGGAATCGAACCAGTGACACGAGGATTTTCAGTCCTCTG
>CATZIM010000183.1 GCA_958420075.1 uncultured Clostridia bacterium
ATTGCTGAATATTGCGCTGTTAGGGACTGACGGGGACGGTTTCCGATCGGACGTAAATATGGTGGCAAGTTTGAACCTGACCACAAAAGAGGTGCACTTGATTTCCGTGCCAAGAGATACCCGCGTGGTCATGACGGATGATATGATCGCTTATCTGGAGAAAAACGGCAGGACAGTGCCGGAAGCAAACGGTGTATATGGTCAGTGCAAACTGACAGAAGTACATGCTTATGCGGGCGAAGGCAATCGCAGCACATTCTCTGTAGCAATGCTGGAAGAAATTCTGGGAATCGACATCGACTATTATGTGAAAGTCGACCTGGATGCCTTTAAAGAAATCGTTGACGCCGTTGGCGGTGTGGAATTTGATGTTCAGGAACGGCTTTATTACAGCGACCCTGCACAGGGGCTGTATATTGACCTGTATCCCGGCCCACAGCTGCTGGATGGGGAAAAGGCAGAAATGCTGGTACGTTTCCGTGAAGGATATGCCCAGAAAGACCTGAAGCGTATCGAAGTGCAGCAGGAATTTTTGAAAGCCTTCATTGCACAGGTTTGCAGCAGTGACAAGATCATGAGCAATCTGGACAGCTACATCAAAATCTTCATGGAAAAAGTAGAGTCTGACATGCCTGTGGCAACAGCGCTGAAATACGCAAGCTATGTGAAAGAAATCGATCCGGCTTCCATTACCACAGACACCATTCCTGGTGAAGGCGGCGCTTATTTCGATATGGACGAAGAAGGCACCAAAGAATTGGTAGACTACCGGATTTACGGTAAAGAACCACCTGCCTACATGACAGATGAAGGCACAGAAACAGATGGATTGACAGACGAAGAAACGACAAACCAGACGAACGGGTGATAAATAGCATGAGAGGAAAACAACGCCGCAGCAGCGGACACAGAAGCAGCAAGCGGGATGGGTCTTATGAAAAGCCGCAGAAGAAAAGAAAGCCCTTTCGACCCATACGTACATTTTTCAAAATTGTGGTATCCATTGTCATGGCATTTTTAATATTATCAGGCGGCGCAGCGTTTGCTTATTACAAAGTGACGGGTGAATCTCCCTTTGGCGGATATGTGGGCAGCGGTTCCAATCTGAACCTGCTGGATGCTATGCTGGGACGGGATATCAAGCTGAATGTAGCTGTTTTTGGGACGGATAAAGAAGGAAAGCGTACAGACGTTATGTTCGTGGTGCATTATGAAAGTGCCAACGAAAGTCTGGATCTGCTTTCTCTGCCTCGTGACACGAGGGTATCTGTCTGTGATGAGGTTGTGAAAAACTACGAAGAAACCGGTCGGGCATACAATCAGGTAACAAAACTCAATGCCATCCATTCTTACAGTGATGAAGACAACTGCTGTCAGAATACAGTATTGCAGATCGAAGACCTGTTAGGCATCAACATCGACCATTATATCAAAATCGACTTAGAGGCTTTCCGTAAGATCGTAGACACTGTGGGCGGCGTAGAAGTGGACGTGCCTCAGGATATGGATTATGAAGACCCGGCACAGGATTTGTATATCCATCTGGACGCTGGCTTGCAGACTCTGAATGGTGAACAGGCGGAACAGCTGGTACGTTTCAGAAAATATCCCACAGGGGATGAAGGACGTATCGAAGTACAGCAGCTGTTTTTGAAGGCGTTGGCAGAAAAGGTGCTTAGTTCTGAAAGCATCTTGAAGAATCTGCCGGAGTATATCTCCATTCTTTATAAGGACGTGCAGACAGATATTTCCCTGACAGATGCGGTGAAATACGCAAACTATGTAGGGAAGATCGATATGAACAAAATCAACATGCAGACATTGCCCGGGGCTGGACAGTATGTAGGCAATGTGTCTTACTTCATCCATGACCCTGACGAAACCTCTCTGCTGGTGGATCAGATCTTCTATCAGGAGCATGTGACAACACCGGAAGGGCAGACAGCAAGCAGCAGCAAAGGGCTGACCATTGAGGTCTGCAACGGCGGCAATGTGAACGGTCTGGCAAGAAGATTTTCAGACAAACTGGCAGCGGATGGGTATACGGTGACAGAACCGACCACTTATGACGGAAAACAAGTGGAAAAAACGCGTATCCAGGTAAAAGAAGCTGGCACAGGCAGTGATCTGGTTTCCTATTTTGCCAATGCGGCAGTGGAAACAGCGCCGGATGAACTGCCTACGGGCGTAGATATTCGTATTATTTTGGGGACAGGAGAAAGCTGAGGCTGAGAAAGGAGCATTCCATGGCAACGGAAGAAATGATGGTAATTGGCATTGCAGGCGGTACAGGCAGCGGGAAAACAACTCTGACCAATCGCTTGAAAGAACGCTTTGGGGATGAAGTGACAGTCATTTACCATGACAACTATTACAAAAGACATGATGAACTGACATATGAAGAGCGTTGTCTGCTCAATTATGACCATCCAGATGCCTTCGATACAGATCTGATGATGGAGCATATTCGGGATCTGCGGGCAGGAAAGAGCATTCAGTGCCCTGTTTATGACTTTACGGTGCATAATCGTTCTGACAAGACCGTTGAAATCCATCCAACAAAGGTACTCATCATTGAAGGGATTCTGATCTTTGAGAATAAAGAACTCCGTGACCTGATGGACATCAAAGTGTTTGTAGATACAGATGCAGACGTGCGTATCCTGCGTCGTATCCTTCGTGATGTAAAGGAAAGGGGCAGAAGTCTGGAATCTGTAGTAGACCAGTATTTGCAGACCGTAAAGCCTATGCATGAACAGTTTGTGGAACCCAGCAAACGGGGCGCAGACATCATCGTGCTGGAAGGCGGACAGAATGTGGTGGCGCTGGATATGATGATTCAGCGGATCTACGGCCATGTATATGGCACCCATGTGAAATAAGGAGCAGAAGTATGGATTGGAAAGGTAATTTACAGAAATCTGTCATCTGGGGTATTTTCTTCAGTGCGGCAGTCCAGATCATTGCCGATAGAGGGCATGTGAATATCATGAAATTCATTGCTTTTGCGCTGTTGTTTGCGGTGCTGTATTTCCTCTGGCTCACATTGACTGGAAATCGTAAATAAAATAAGAAAGCCGGAATCCTTTGTAAGGATTTCGGCTTTTTTGTTTTCAAACCCGTGGCACTTCCGCCCGTTTTTCGCCGCAGATAAGCCCCAGACTGACGCAAAGGCTCTGGTTCACTGCCTCCATGATTTCCGTATCCAGATGACAGACCTTTTCCCGCAGCCGCTGTTTGTCAATGGTGCGGATCTGCTCCAGCAGCACAACGGAGTCTTTGGGCAGGGCGTATTTGGCTGCCGCAAGGGCAATATGTGTGGGCAGTTTTGCCTTGTTCATACGTGATGTAATGGCTGCGCAAATGACCGTGGGGCTGTATTTATTGCCCATGTCATTTTGTATGATGAGCACAGGGCGCACGCCTCCCTGTTCGCTGCCCACAACGGGACTTAAATCCGCATAAAAAATATCTCCTCGTCTGATCGTCATAGAATCACACCCTCCGCCGTTAGAAATCCGTCAGGCAGAACTGCGTCAAAACCATGGTTATGTATTGCGCTGACGTAAGGGAGTATGGCACGCTGGGACAATTTTTATGCAGGAATCCGAAATAAATTTTCGTCAAAATGCGGGTTGTATGTAAAAGTGGTGTAATCCAGACGCAGGCACTCCTTCCCATCGACATCGTAGAGGGAAAGACGGACAGGCAGCAGGCTTTCATTGTCTACCCACAGTTTTTCGGAAGCAAGCTGACTGCCGTTTTCGGGAATAACTGCTTCCAGCACCGTGCAGCGGCTTTCGTCAATGGCAGCTGTTTCCACGGAAACCCCTTCGGACTGCAGATAGTTTTTCAGAAATTGCCCCAGGAATAATTCGTTGCGCCGCTGGGATTCGGGTACTTCCCGCTGGACAGATTCTTTCAGACGGGGATTATACTGGCAGACAGTTTTGCCGTCAAAGACCGTATAATTACCTTTGGCGGAGTCGGGAGAAAGCATTTCCATGCGATATTCTCCAGTGGATTTGAAATCCTGTTTGGTTTCGTAAACGGTTTCTCCTTTGTTGGAATAGATGGTAAGGGTAGCTAGGCAGGAATAGCCTTCCATGTCCGTCAGTTTTTGCTGGATGGCAGCCATGGGGGTAGGCTCCTCCTTCTGGCAGCCGCAGGCAAAGCAAAACAGCGCCAGTACACATAAGATCAGGCGTTTCATAAAATACCTCCTCATTTGGTTTTTCTATCAGTCTATGAAGGGGACAGAATACCTATGAGAGTTGGGTTACATAAGATTACAAATTTATTAAGTTTTTTCGCGGGACGAGAAAAAAGCCGGTTTTTGTGGTAAAATCTTTATGTATGCGCAGTTTGGACGGTTACTTTTTGCTTTTTTTCTCCAGTATATGGAACAAAGGTGAAAAGCAGGCGTCCAACCATCAGAATAACGAGAAAGGGAGTGCGTGGGAAAATGAA
>CATZIM010000184.1 GCA_958420075.1 uncultured Clostridia bacterium
AGTTCCGTTTGTTGATACCTGTATCATCTGGATTGCCATAAAATAAAAGATTGCTATAAGAAAGCTGGAATTCTATACTACTGCAAGAATTCCAGCTTTTTTATAAAACAGTCTGCCAATCATCTTTCAATTATTCTGTCATCGATTCCAACAATATTGCAGAAGTATTTTCTCTCTTCACTGTTCTGCCTGACACCTGCATGGCATAGTATTTCCGTATTTTGCGACATATTCCATGCAGACAGACGCCTGCTCTATTTCTTTTAATGCTTCATAGCACATTGCTAAAATATATTGTCTAAGCACTTCATGATACGCTGCTTGTTCTTTACTTTTTTCCAGAACTTCCACTGCATCCGTGCATTTCCCTTCCAAAAATAATTTTTCTCCTAAGAATATTCTATTTTTACGGAATAATTTTTCACCCTTTCGATACAATTCTGCAAATTCTTCCCCATTTCTATTTTCAAAAGAAACTGCCAGCTGCACGTTCAGCAGTGTATTTTGGTAAAGATTTGTCGTTCTTTTGCCCTGCCAATGGTTCTGCAGATATGCCATCGCTTTAGGAAAACGATGTTCTGCCATCAGCGCCAATACATACCGCTGCTGCGCCAGCGTAAAAACAGATTTCTGGAAATCTTTTGGTTTTATTTCTGTTCCGTAAGATACAGCATATTCCATGAGTTCCAAATATTTTTTGGTATCACATTCTTCTAAGAGAATCTTATCGACTTTCTCAAAATCATGGAAGATTTGATATAGAATACTGCCAATGCCTGTAAAAATTCCGATAATGCCGCAAAGGATGAGCAAATAACCATGGGTACTGACCCAGCCATTTACCATAGTTTCCATAAAAAGAATTTGTGTCTTATGTGGAAACGGACTGCCCAAAAACATACTGACAATGCCCATCATGGCAAAGTAAGCAACCACACATACCATAACTGCCTTTAGCCGTCCTCGTTTTTGTTTTTCATAAAGCTTTACAATCTGTTCTGTCATCATCCATTCGCCTGCCTTTTTATTATTCCAGTTCTTTAATGCCATAAACTTCCGTCCATTCTGCCAGCGTCAGCCGCGGCTTGTACCAGCTTTCTTCTGCATTATCTTCTGACGGTATCACATGATTGGAAACATACTGCACACCGCCATTTTCCAGAGGACGTACTACCACTTCATGGGAAAATACTTTGGACAAACCATCATAGGGAAATACCACATTTACAAGTAAAGTAATGGTTCCATCCTCGTTTTCCCTATAATCTACAACTTCAGAATAGGGATGTTCTGGATATTCCGCCTCATAGAATCCTCGTGGTCGATATTCATAGGTTTTTGTATCCGCATGATAAAGTGTTTTCTGCTGTAATGTTTCGCTGTCAATATTCAAATATGTCATGATGGTATGCTCAAATTCCTCTTTGGGGATTTGATAAACAGTACCAACACCCAAGTTGTCACTTGGTTCGTATGGTACTTCTTTTCCATAAATCTGACGGTAAAAAATATCAAACAGATCATAAAAATCAAGTGCAGAAAAATCATCTTCACTCCAGTCCACCAAAAACATATTATTTTTCACATAGCTAATGGGCATCATATAAGTTTCATTCAATGCACGACATTTCTCATCTAAAGGAAGGACTCGCAGAGCAACTTTTTCCTCCATATCACTCAGTGTAAAAAGATAATATGCTTCCGAATACCAACTGCCGGAAAACATGATGTATCCTTCCGCTGTGTATTTCCAATCTGAAGCTGTGTAAACGGCTGAATCTTCCAATTGCATATCACCATCTACGTATTGATAAATATTTCTTGCCACAGTAACAGTTCCATCATTACAATGAAAATCATATATAGTCCACTGAAAAGTATCTGAAATCACCGTAAGCATAAAATCACCCTGCCGCTTTTCTTCCACTGCCTGACAAAAATCAATTGCCTGATCTGCACAAACCATATTAATCTGATTTTTGCTGTCTACAGCAGCATATCCTTGCTCTTCCAGTCTTTGCATAACCTGTTTTATCTTTTCCAATTTCGTTTCAGAAGTATTGCTAGCCTGTTCTTTCATTGTTTCTAAAGAAATGGCAATCATTTGAGAGGATTTTTCTTCATCAAAAGATGTTTGCGTTTCAACATCCGATTTTATGGGCAGTTCTGTTTCTACCTTTGCACAGGAACACCCCAATACTGCAGCAAGCACACATAATACAAGTATTCTTTTTCTATACATTCTTTCCACCTCATTTTATTACAAATGTAATATTTAAAATCAAAAAAATATTTTTCTAAATATTACATCAGTAATATTTCATAGTCAAGCCTTTTTTCTTAAGCATTCCTTAAAGTTTTCACAACATAAAAACGGTTAAAACCAAAAGGCTTTAACCGTTTTTTGCTGTATTCTAATGACTTTTAGCGGCGCAGAGGTTCTGTTTCCCAGCTAATGATGGAACCGCTGTATCCATCGATAGTAAATTCATATTCTGTATCTGCGTCATAGATTTTACCTTCATATTCCAAGCGTCCATCATCATAATCTGCTTCCCATTCTCGAATGTCATCCACTGTGGCACCGGAAACCTGCGCTACTGCAATTTCTTTAGCTTTTGCTTCTGTGATAGCACTGCTGCTTTCTGTGGATGTTTTTTGAGGTGCATAATCTTCTGCATCATAGTCATAAGAAAGGATTTCTCCTGTTTGAGGATCGATTTCGTAGTCATATTCTTTGAAATCGGAAGTATAGAATTCGATATCGTATTTTTCTCTGCCGTCATCACGTTCCAGTTTGCCTTTGATAAAGGTTACTCCATCGGCAGTCAATCCGGCATGATTCAGTGCGATTTCCTTGGCTTCTTCCAGTGTCACCTGTCCGTCAGAAGCGGCATTTGTGGTATTTGCTGTGGAAGCTTCATTTGCTGCTGTATCGTCCACAGCCTTTGTCTGATTCTCAATGATCTTGCCGCTGATGGCATCGATATCATAATCGTATTCCTGTCCATCTACAGTAAAATCAATATTGTAATAAGAAATACCGTTTTTCTCTTCCAATTCCGCTGTGCTGAACACGGCATCACTTTCGGTAATATCTGCCGCTGCCAACGCAATGGCTTTTGCTGCATCAACGCCCAGATATTCTGCCTGTTTTGTCTGCTGCACACAGCCTGTCATCATCCACGCTGCCGCTGCCATCAATGTCAATCTACCTAAATATTTCATATAAACGCCTCCCTTTTTGCTTCGGTTATGTTTTCTTTGTTGTACTTATCATAACCTGCAAACATGAAAGAAACATGAAATTTGGAAAGAATTTTTAAATTTTTTCTTATTTCTGTTTCGCTGGCAAATGAAGTGTAAATGTACTGCCTTTTCCCTGTGCGCTTTCCAGTTCCATATATCCATGATGCAGTTCCGCAATTTTCTGCACCATAGAAAGCCCCAGACCTGCACCGCGCTTGCCAGTGCGGGAAGCATCCACCTGGTAAAATCGCTTCCAGATTTTTTCCTGTTCTTCCTTAGCAATACCAATGCCATCATCTTGCACATGAAACAAAATCTCATTGCCTTTCTGTTCCAGTTTTATCCAAATCTGTCCATCAGGCTTTCCATATTTGATGGCGTTTTCCACCAGATTCTGTATCAGACGTCCCATCAAAGACGCATCCAACTGCAGCACGATATTCTCATCCAATGCAAAATGAAATCTTGCAAGGTCATATCCATTTTCTTCACAAGTCTTATGAATCAAATCGGCAAAATTCACAGGCGCAAATTTCACAGATTCTGTCCCTTGGTCCAGTCGGGTAATGCTGAGAAGCTGAGAAATCAAATCTGACATCTTCACTGCCTGCCGATAGATCATATCAATGGTTTCTGCCCGCTCTTCCGGCGTTTCTTCATATTTTTTCGCATATTCACAGGCACTTTTGATGACGGAAGTGGGTGTCCTCAATTCGTGGGAAGCATCGGCAGTAAACTGCTGTTCCGCTTCAAAAGATTTTTCCAGTCTTTCGAACATTTTATCAAAAGTCGTTGCCAATCTGGTAAATTCATTATTTCCTTCCGGAATTTCCATCCGCGCAGACAAATCAGATGCTTCACTAATGGTATCTGCTTTCTGTATCATCTGCTCCAGAGGCCGGAAAGCACGCTTTGCAATCAAGTAACCGCCAATGGTAGCAAGCAGAATAAAAATAGGCATAGCTGCCGCAGAACTCATAACCAGATTTCGGATCATCAGTGTATCTTCCGATACTTCCATGACACCTCGTACCCATACGCCATCATCCCAGCCAAATGGACACCAGAGATCAAAAACATAAAAACGATTCTCGCCATTGGAAACCATCCGTGTCAAACCATTTTCAAAGGGTTCTGAAACGGTGAAAGACGCGGGTATCTGTCCTGCCATGAGAGATTCCTTCTGGCTATAGATCACAGAATATACGCCATT
>CATZIM010000185.1 GCA_958420075.1 uncultured Clostridia bacterium
TGGAATGATCGGCTGCGAACTCGTCAGCGAAGAAGTGGATACCATCGCCGGTTATGTACTGCTGGTACTGGGCAACTTCCCCAAAGACGGCGAGGAAATCGAAACAGATGGTCTGCGTATTGTCGTAGAAGATATGGAAAAGAACCGTATTGGAAAACTGCGTATTTATAAAATACCCCATACGGAAGAAGAAACAGATACGGAAGAATAAGAAAATCGGCAGTGTTTTTCGGATAAGGAAAGGCACTGCTGTTTTTTTGTGGAAAAAAGAAAAGTGCTGTTTTTATATGAAAATAAAAATAGCTGGAATCCTTTGTAAGATATGGATTCCAGCTGTTTTTTTCTTTCAGTAAAGACTTTTATAGTTTTTTAAAGATTATCCAGCATTTCTTTTGTGGCTTCCAGATATTTGTCAGCAGTCTGTTTGCCTTCAATGCGATCTCCCTGGATACGGCCGTCTTTGTCCACGAAAATGGTTGTGGGCAGACCTTTCAGATTATCCACAATCCAGCTTGCCATGGCTTTATCGGGCATAATGCCTGTGAATGTAACACCGTTTTCTTCATAAGCAGCCAGGATTTTGGCTTCTGCTTCGTTTCCGGGGGTATCAATGATCACCTGCACAAAGTTCACATTGGGATATTCAGCCTGCAGTGTCTGATAGTAGCTTTCCAGTTCTTTCAGTTCGTTGATGTCAGGATAGCTGTAGGAAGCGAAAAAGTTCACTGCGGTCAGATCGTAGTCAGCGAAGATGCTGCTGTCGATGGCGTTGCCTTCCAGATCAGTGGAAATGAAGCCGAACAGTTCGCCCTGTTTGGAAGCTTGTTCCGCAACAGATGCTTCGTCAGGCAGGAATGTTTCTACACTTTCGTAAAGTGTGGGCAGGTCTTCAGCCAGAGTTTTGTATACTTCCTGTGCATCTTTGGAAAGATGGTCGATGCCTGTGGAAGGGTCAGTAAGGAAGTAGAACCGGAAACCGTCCTGTTTAGGCAGTTCCTGCTTAGAATTGAATTTGTTGAATTCTGCTACGGCAGAGTCAGCTGTTTCCTGTCCATCCCGTACCACCAGAAATTCCACCAGCGGTGCCATCAATTCGTCAACGGGTACGGTAGATGAGGTGTCATTGAGAGCTTCCATGTTTTCATCCGGTGCATAATCATAGCGGACAACAGCATAAACACTGTCTTCCGGCTGTGCATAGGATGTAGGAATCAGATTTACGTTTTCTTCTGTTGTCCAGCTCTGGGGAATGGTGTATGCCAGTCCGCAGGCATCCAGTCGGATTTCTGTTTCTGCAGTTTCATCTGTGGTATTTTGTGTGCTGCCACCGCAGGCACTGAGCATGGAAAGGGACAGTACCGCACAGAGTAGAAGGGCAAATGCTTTTTTCATGGGATAAAAACCTCCTGTTTGATTATGATGCTGCATGTTCGCAAAAGAAGGCGGTAGAATCTACCGCCGCCCTTTTATCTGACTTTATTATAACAGACTTTTGCCGGAAGGGAAATGTGTTTTTTTATATCATGGGAATTTAATGATATTTTAATGCGTATACAAGGTTTATTTAAGGAGAGATATATAAAATAGTTTTTTAAGACAAAATACAATTCTATTGGTATAATGTAAATATGGTATAGTTTAGAACGGAGGGCGTTTATGGAAAGGAAAAAAGTCATTTTGATAGAAGACGAAGTCAAGCTGGCACGTTTTGTGGAGCTGGAACTGCGTTATGAAGGATATGATGTGACGGTCTGCCATGACGGCAGAGAAGGGCTGCAGATGGTGACGGACGGAAATTATGACATGATTCTGCTGGATTTGATGCTGCCAGGACTGACAGGAATTGAAATTTGCAGAAGAGTGCGGAAATTCTCCAATGTTCCAATCATCATGCTGACTGCAAAAGACGAAACCATGGATAAAGTGGCGGGGCTGGACAGTGGCGCAGATGATTATCTGACAAAACCCTTTGCCATTGAAGAACTGCTGGCGCGTATGCGTGTGGCATTCAAACACGCCCATGCAGGCGGTGCGAAAAAAGTTATTTTGGAAGTGCAGGGGCTGGAAATCGATACGGACAAGCGTATGGTCACAGTCAATGGAACGGTGGTTGACCTGACAAAGAAGGAATATGAACTTTTGCTGTATCTGGTACAGAATAAGAATATTGTGCTTTCCAGAGAGCAGATCCTCAATGAGGTATGGGGTTACAGCTACATCGGGGAAACCAATGTGGTGGATGTATACATCCGTTATTTGCGTTCTAAAATCGATGAAGCGTTTGGCATAAAATATATTCATACCATTCGAGGAGTAGGGTACTATGTCAAAGACGAATAAGAAATCATTATTTGGCAGATTTCAAAATCTTGCCATTGCGAAAAGGATTACCCTGATTTATGGTGGGATATTTTCTTTTTCCCTGCTGCTGCTCAGCGGATTTTTCTTTGTGAATACCACGATTCTGGAGCAGAACAGTGTACGAAAACAGCTGGAAACCACCATTGTCAACATTGAACAGTTTTTGGATAACGGCGGAACTCTTACAGATGAATCCTTGAAAGATCTGCTGGATAACAAATACGTGGAAGTAAGCGTATTTAGTTATTCAGAAAATGAAGGATTTAACAGCCACGTAGGCGATATTCCGGCATTCATCAAACAGCCTCCCCAGTTGATGAATGAAAATAATGGGGATAATTCGGTGTTGAGCGGATTTTTGAATAAAGACGAAGGAACAGAAGAAATACCGAAAACAGAGTATCACATCCGTTCTTTAAAAGAATTGGGTGTGGACCGTCAGGAATTTATACTGGAAGGTCCCGGAGAACAGAAATTCATGCTGTTGTCCACCCAATACAAAAAAGGTGGGGACAAGTATCAGATTCAGGCATTCAAACAGCTCAACGGCAATCAGTATTTCCTCCAGTCTTTTTTATGGAAAATGGTCATTGCTGATTTTATTGGTATTTTCTGCGCATTCCTTGCAGGACGTTATATCAGCCGCCGTGTGCTGAAGCCGGTGGAACAGATCCGTACAACGGCAGAACGAATCAGTATTGAGGATTTGACTCAGCGTATCGACTTGGATGGACCTGACGATGAAATGAAGGAATTGACAATCACCTTTAACTCTATGATCGACCGACTAGAGAAGGCGTTCCACAGACAGAACCAGTTTGTGTCTGACGCCTCCCATGAACTGCGGACTCCTATTTCCGTCATCCAAGGCTACGCAAGTCTTATCAACCGTTGGGGAAAGAGCAATCCCGATGTATTGCAGGAATCCATTGATTCCATTCTGGGTGAAACAGAGCATATGAAAGAGCTCATCAATAACCTGCTGTTTTTGGCAAAAAGCGACCAGAACCGCATGCATGCCAAACGGACTCGCATGTGTCTGAACGATGTGGCACAGGAAATTGTCAAAGAACTGGATTTGCTGCAGAAAGACCGCAAAATCACTTATGAGGAAGCGGAACAGGTGGAAATCAATGGCGATAGTGACCTGATCAAACAGCTTTTGTGGATCCACGGAGAAAATTCCCTGAAATATACGACAGACGGCGGCAAGATACATATCAAAGTCTGGAAAGATAAAAAATATGCTTATGTTTCCGTAGCAGATGATGGTATGGGCATTGCGGAAGAAGAACAGTCGAAAATATTTGACCGCTTCTATCGGGAAGATAAATCCAGAAATAAAGAAATTTCCGGCACGGGTCTGGGACTTTCCATTGCAAAGTGGATTGTCAGCAGCCACGACGGCACTATTTTGGTAGAGAGCAAGCGGGGAGAAGGTTCCACATTCATTGATCGTTTCCCTTTGTGGGCAGAAAAAAAAAAAAAAAAAGGCGAAACAGGTAAAAATACAAAAATCAAATAGAAGCAAAGACATATTTGTCCCCTCCTGGCCATATAATTTTGGTACGGGAGGGGATTTTGCATGAGGGAAAAAGACTGGAGAAAACGCAGGGAAGAACTGCGGCAATATATGGGGGGAAGCATTTCCGCAAAACCGAAAAATACCCCAAAGAGCAAAGAACTGTTTCTGTTTCGTCTGTATGTAACAGTGATTTTGGCAGGGGGCGTGCTTTTGGTTTCTTTGTTTCATTCGGAAACGGCAGAAAATCTCACCCAGCAGGTAAAAGATACCATTGCTTACGAAATGCCATTAGAAAAAATCCAAGCAGCGGGAGAGCGGCTGACTGTATTTTTGCAGGAAAAAGATGTGGCGCTGCCTGCATTGAAAGACGATACATACGGTCCAGAAACAGAAGGACCCTAGTCCGGTGGCACAGGTGGTCTTTGCGCCAAAAACAGAAGGTTTCTGTAATCCGGCAGAGGGGATTATCACGTCTTCCTGTGGGAAACGGGAAAATCCCCTTTTGGAGAAAACGGAATTTCATAATGGATTGGATATTGCCATGGCAGAAGGTACAGAGGTAGCGGCGG
>CATZIM010000186.1 GCA_958420075.1 uncultured Clostridia bacterium
TCTGCAAATACGTTGCTCAGGAAGTGCATGATAACATACAGCACTACGTAGTTCAGCATCAGGGAGCAAACCATTTCACTGGCATTGAGTTTTACTTTGGCAATCGCAGGGATCAGCATCAGCAGACCGCCTACAACAGCACCAACCAGAATACATACTACTGGATGCAGACCAGCTGCCATAGGTACATAAATAGCCAGCAGAGCTGCTACGAAGCCACCTGCCATAACAGTACCTTCACCGGCAAGGTTGAACTGGTTTGCAGAGAACATAACGCAAACCGCCAGACCAGTAAAGATAATGGGTGTCATACGTCCCAAAATTGTTAAAATAGATGAAACGTTCAGTGCACCGTTACTGATGATGGGACGAATCAGCAAACAGTTCAGTGCCTTTGCCGGATCATCCGCACAAATGAAAATAAATATAAATGCAACGGCAATGGCAATGGCAATCGCTACAAAGCCGCGCATGAATTCAAACTTCAGCTTTTGTTTATTCCCCATGCTGAACCCTCCTTACTTCTTCATCGCTCTGCTGTTTCAAGCCCAGCATATATTCACCCATGACAGCATCAGTCAGGGATGTTGTATCTTCAAAATATGCTGCAATGCCGCCATTATACATAATGATCAAGCTATCGGACAATTCCATAACTTCATTCAGATCGGCAGATACCAGCAAAACAGCTGCGCCTGCACGGCTCAGTTCCACCAGTTTTTTCCGAATAAATTCTGTAGCACCGACGTCGATGCCTCGTGTAGGCTGATCGGCAATGATCAAAATAGGGTCTGCGGAGAATTCTCTTGCTACGACAACTTTCTGAATGTTACCGCCAGAAAGCATGCCTACCTGCTGATTTCTGCTCTTACAAAGGACTTTATAGTCTTTGATGAGCTGGTCACTGTCTTCATGCATTTTCTTCATGTTGAACAAAGGACCATTGTTGTATTTCTTATCTGCACAGCGGTCACTCATAAGGTTTTCCTCAATGGTTGCTGTACCTGCCATACCGAATGTCATACGGTCTTCTGGAATCAGGGAAACGCCCAGATCACGGATTTTACGCTGAGGTTTGCCAATAACACTCTGACCGTTTACAGTTGCGCTGCCGCTGTCAGGAATATTCAGATTGAACAGCATATCTACCAGTTCTCTCTGACCATTGCCTTCTACGCCGGCAATCCCCAGAATTTCGCCTTTGCGTACGTCAAAGGAAAGCTTATTGAGCATTTTCTTGTTCCATTCATTGGTATATTCCAAATCACGTACACGCAAAACTACGTCTGTGGGCTGTGCCTGATCTTTTTCCACTGTCAGGATAACATCACGGCCAACCATCAGACGAGAAATTTCTTCTTTGGAAATGTCCGCAGTCTGGTAAACACCCATGGATTTCCCGCTGCGCATGATGGTCAAGCGGTCTGTGATCTGCTTGATTTCATGGAGTTTATGAGAAATAAAGATCATGGTGTAGCCCTGTTCTTTTAAGTGAACCAGTTCTTTGAACAATTCTTCTGTTTCCTGTGTGGTCAATACCGCTGTGGGTTCGTCCAGAATCAGGATCTTTGCGCCACGCACCAGTGCTTTCAAAATTTCTACTTTCTGTTTCATCCCTACGGGGATATCTCTGACTTTCGCATTGGGATCTACATGCAGATTATACTTTTTCGCATATTCTTCTGTGATCTCAACAGCTTTCTTATAGTCCATAAACATACCTTTGTGTTTAGGTTCCATGCCCAGGACCATATTTTCCGCTACGGTCAGATTGGGTACCAGCATAAAGTGCTGATGTACCATACCGATTCCTTTCGAAATCGCTACAGTAGGTGATGTAAGAGAAACTTTTTCTCCGTTTACATAAATTTCACCTTCTGTGGGCTGTTCCAAACCGAACAGCATTTTCATCAGTGTGGATTTACCCGCACCGTTTTCGCCCATCAAAGCATGAATTTCTCCTCGTTTGACGTTAAAATCAACACCCTGATTGGCAGCAATACCATTGGGATAAACCTTGGTAATTCCCTTCATTTGCACAACATATTCATTGTCAGCCATAATCGGGTCCCCTCCTTCTATATCATCTACATCATTGGCAAAGATTCTGCATCTTCAAAAAGTCTTTTCTGCGCTAAGCAACTAAAAGATTTTTTCAATCTGCAGAGGTACTATGAAAAAAAAGGGGGCTGTTCAGCCCCCTTAGATTTTGATTATATTTCAGCGAACTTTTGATTTCGTATGAAATTAAGGTCTTACGGATTCTCTCAGATCTACAACTGCGTTTGTTGTATCGCCGATAGCGGAAGGAACTTCAACTTCGCCGTTTGTAACAGCTGCAACAGCTGCATCAACTGTTTCTTTTACGCTGTCAGGAGAAATCTTGTCATAGTTCTTGTCTGTTACCAGGCCAACGCCGCCTTCGTTGATACCGATCAGGATCTGCTGACCCCAGTATTCGTTGCCTGCATCCCATTCATCGAAGAACCATACCAGAGAGTCGCCGATGTTTTTCAGACCGGATGTCAGAGTGATACCAGCCATTTCAGCGGAGAATGTGGATTCCTGGTCGGAGTCAACACCGATGAAATATGCTTTGCCTGTTTCCAGACATGCTTCTGCAGCGCCGTTACCAGCATTACCAGCTACGCCCCAGATGATATCACAGTTGTTGTCATTGATCATGGATTCAGCCAATTCTTTACCTTTTGCAGGGTCAATGTAGTTACCAATGTATCTTGTATCTACTTTGATGTCAGGATTTACAGACTGTGCACCCAGAATGTAACCATACAGGAAGTCGTTGATTACAGGGCTGTCTACGCCGCCAACGAAACCGATAACTGCATCTTCGTTGATTTTTTCAACGTCTGTAGCTGTTGTCATAGCTGCTGCATAAGCACCAACCATGTAGCCCAGGTCGTTCTGTGCATAGCTCAGGTTTACTACGTTAGGCAGTGTGTATGTTGTGTCATCGTAAATCAGATATTTCTGATCAGGATATCTTTCAGATACGTTTTTCAGATATTCGGGCATCTGGAAAGTACCAACAACGATCAGATCGTATTCGCCGGAAGCGGATACTTCTTCCAGATAGCTTTCCCATTTTGCTTCGTCTTCTGTAGTACCGCCCATTTCAATGGTTGTGTAAGTAATTCTGCCGGCATCCTGCAGTTCTTTCAGACCTGCTTCTGCAGAGTCAAAGAAAGATTTGTCACCCAGGTTACCATTTACCAGGTTGCAGACATTGTAAACCTTTTTGTCACCAGTGTCTGCGGAATCAGTGGTTGTTGTGTCGCCGCCGCCACCGCAGCCTGCCAACATGGCAACTGTCAGAGCGGAAGTCAGCAACAGAGAAAGCAATTTCTTCATAGTCGATCTCCCTTTCTTGTTATAAAATTGGACTAAACAGGAATTGTTGTGCCATGACATGGACAACATATCCGTTTTCAGTTTACAATATCTATCCATTATTGTCAATAAAATAACCCGACTATACCCGCGTTTTGTCAACTATAGACAAAAAAACTGCATTATTTTTGAAAATTTGAATATTGTATTCATTACATAAAAAAACAATTGTAGTCAGAACGCAAACAAAAAGCAGATGTATCGCTTTTTCTTGCAACACATCTGCTGATTTTTACCATTTTTGATTCTTTTGAAAAATCATTAGCCTCTTCTGAAAAGACCTTTTTTCTTGGGTTTTTCTTCTTCGGGAGGCGCTTCATTGGTCATGTTGGGTTCTCTCTTGCCATAAACTTCGCCTCTTGCAACAGGAACACGCACGCCTTTATTCAAGCCAAATTCGATGATGAAGCAGTCGTAAGTTGTGTCAACAACTTTACCGTACATCCCTGCATTTGTTACAACCATGTCACCAATCTGGATCGCATTTCTCTGTTCTGCCAGAGCCTTTTCTCTTTTCTGAGTAGGTCTGAAAGACAGGAAATACATAATGATTACCAATGCTACGCAGTAGATGATAACCAGTGTGATGCCATTCATGTTACCAAACAAGCCGCCGCTTGCCTGCTGTGTACCCTGTGCTGCTGCATCGCCGCTACCGGAAGAAACGGTTGTGCTGACGTCCAGCAAAAATGCTGTTAAGCTGTTCATTTCCTTCTCTCCTAACGTTGTTAAATTCTGAAAAACACAGTAAAAATATTATATCCGAGTTTTGAAAACACGTCAAGCCTTCTTACATACCGTTTCTGCGAAAGCCTTCCAGTTTTTGTTTTTTATACTCAGGGAAACGGTCTTCATCCATCGCCTGACGGATTTCTTCCATCATGGTGTTAAAGAAATGCAGGTTATGCAGAACGCACAGACGCATTGCCAGCATTTCTTTTGCTTTGAACAGATGACGGATATATGCTCTGGAATATCTGGAGCAAGCAGGACAAGTACATGTCTCATCAATGGGTCTTTCG
>CATZIM010000187.1 GCA_958420075.1 uncultured Clostridia bacterium
GTGCAAGATGCTGTTCATCATGGAAATACTGATGGATGCTATGGGCAATGATTTCCCCAAAACCTTCAATGGCTGCCAGTTCTTCCGTTTCTGCTGCTTTAATCTTTTCCAAGTCATTATCAAATGCCTTGCAGAGCAGTTTTGCGTTGCGCAGACCTACATGATTGATACCAAGAGCATAGATAAAGTTTGCCAGATACACATCCTTTGCTTTTTCCACGGAAGCAATGAGATTGGTATAGGACTTTTCACCAAAACCATCCATTTCCAAAATGGCATCTTTGTGTTCCTCCAAACGGAACAAATCCGGATACTGGTTGATGAATCCTTTTTCCAGGAATTTTTTCAGGGTTTCTTCGGAAAGCCCTTCCATATTCATGGCATCTCTGGAAACAAAGTGACTCAATGTCTGAACACGCTGTGCCTGACAGCTAGGATTGGTGCAATACAGTGCTTTCCCATCCCGCAAACTGCGTACCTCCGTTTCACCGCCGCATACGAAGCAATGGGCAGGAATTTCCGCTGAAGCAGAACGAGTCAGGTTTTCCGCAATCTGGGGAATAATCATATTCGCTTTATAGACTTTAATGGTATCCCCAATGCCCAGCGCCAGTTCTTCCAGAATGCTGACATTGTGAACGCTGGCACGGCTCACCGTAGAGCCTTCCAGTTCCACAGGGTCAAAAACTGCAATGGGATTCATAAGTCCTGTACGGGAAGTGTTCCATTCAATTTCCCGCAGAGTGGTTTCTGCCATTTCGTCTGCCCATTTGAAAGCAATGGAGTCTTTCGGGAATTTGGCTGTCCGTCCCAGACTCTGGCTGTAAGAAATGCTGTCGAATGTCAGCACCAGCCCGTCAGATGCAATGTCATTGCCTTCAATATGTTCCCGGAAATATTCCACCGCATCCAAAATGGTATCGCCTGTAACCACTTTGGATTCCACCACTGTGAAGCCCAAAGAAGCCAGCCACTGCATATTTTCTGTTTTGCTGTCGGAAAGTTCTTTTCCTTCGGCACTTACCAGCGTAAAGGCAAAAAACTGCACATTTCTCTTTGCGGCAATCTCGCTGTTCAGCTGTCTTACAGTGCCGCTGCAAAGGTTTCTGGGGTTTTTGTACGCTTCCCCTTCGCCCAGCTCCTCATTGATTCGCTGGAACTCTGAATAAGAAATAACCCCTTCGCCTCGAAGCATCAATTCTCCATCAAAGGCGATCTTCAAAGGCAGGTTTGCAAACACACGGGCATTATGAGTCACGTCTTCGCCGATTTCCCCATTGCCTCTGGTGATTGCCTGCACCAGTTCTCCGCCGCTGTATTTGAGCACAATGGTCAAACCATCCAGTTTCCAGGACAAAATACCTGTTTTGTCCCCCAAGAAGCTTTGGAGCTTCAAGGGGTCTTTTGTTTTATCCAGTGACAAAATGGGGCTTTCGTGACGGATTTTCTGCAGATTGCTCAAAACCGTATAGCCCACGTTCTGGGTAGGGCTGTTTGCCAGCACCATGCCTGTTTCCGCTTCCAGCCGCACCAATTCGTCATAGAGTGCGTCATACTGCTGGTTGGACATGATTTCCGTATCTTTCTGATAATAGGCTTCCGCTGCCTCATTGAGGAGGGCAACCAGTTCCTTCATTCTCTCCATATTCCGCATCGCTCCCAAAGATTATTCGCTGACTTTGATCAGCTTGGAAAGTTTTGCCATAAATTTCTTGGTTCCTTTTTCGCCAAAGGACACCTCTACTTCAAAATCTGCGCCGCCGCCCTGAATGGATTTGACAACACCAATGCCGTACTTGGGCGCGCGAACTTTATCGCCTACTTCATAATCCAGTTTAAAGTCCTTAGGCGCAGGCATTTCTCTCTTAATTGGCTGGGCATAAGGGTTCACCTTGCTGCGTGTTGGTGTCACAGGACTTACTTTCATGCTTTCCCGCATTGCGTATTTCTTCGCCATATCGGACATCTGACGGGTAGGCATATCCACCAGATCCTGAGGGATTTCTTTCAGGAAACGGGAAGGTGGATTGTACTGTGTCAGACCATGCTGCATACGGCTTTTTGCGTGGGTCATGTAAAGAACTTCTTTGGCACGGGTAATGCCTACATAACACAGACGGCGTTCTTCTTCAATTTCTTTTTCGCCGCCGAACATTACTGCACGGTAGCCAGGGAAAATGCCTTCTTCCATGCCGATGATAAATACATAAGGGAATTCCAGACCTTTTGCGCTGTGGAGTGTCATGAGCACCACGCTTTCGTCCCCTTCGTTGTATCCGTCAATGTCAGCCACCAGAGCCACTTCTTCCAAAAATCCTTCCAGACCTGCTTCGGGATTCTGTTTATCATATTCTGTTGCCTTATTGACAAATTCATCAATGTTTTCGATTCTTGCCAGTGCTTCGTCAGTGCCTTCTGTCAAAAGCTGCTGCAGGTAGCCACTGCGTTTTACAACGGCGTCAATGAGTTCCGCCGCAGTCATGCCTTCATAATCACGACGCAGGCTTTCAAAGAGTTCATAGAATTCTTTGAATTTCTTCACTCTTGTTTTCAGTTCCGGCATATCATCCAGATGCGCCAATGCTTCATAAAGCCCCATGCCATGATTCTGAGCATAGGTTACCACTTTTTCCAGAGAAGTATCCCCGATACCACGTTTAGGCACATTGATGATTCTCCGCAGTGCAATGGTATCCGCAGGGTTTGCCAGCACTTTCAGATAAGACAGAATGTCTCTGATTTCTTTTCTTTCATAGAACCGCACGCCGCCGAACAGACGATAAGGGATGCCTCTTTTTACCAGCTGGTCTTCCACAGTACGGGACTGTGCATTGGCACGGTACAGTACCGCAAAGTTATTCAGGCTCTTGCCTTCTTTCTGAAGCTGTTCGATCTGTTCTGCCACATAGCGTGCTTCATCGTATTCGTTGTCTGCTTTATAAATATGAATGATGCTGCCGCTGTCATTTTCTGTCCAAAGAGATTTTTCTTTTCTGGTCACATTGTTATGAATGACTGCATTGGCCGCATCCAGAATTTTCTTAGTGGAACGATAGTTCTGTTCCAGTTTGATGACCGTTGTGTTGGGGAAGTCTTTTTCAAAATCCAGAATGTTGCGGATGTTTGCACCTCTCCAGCCATAAATACTCTGGTCGTCATCCCCTACCACGCACAGATTCTGGTATTTTGCCGCCAGCATATGCACTAGTTCATACTGAGATGTGTTGGTATCCTGATATTCGTCTACCATGATATAACGGAAACGTTCCTGATATTTATCCAGCACTTCCGGATGGGTACGGAACAGCAGCACTGTTTTATAGATCAGATCGTCAAAGTCCAGTGCGTTGCTTTCTTTCAGCAGCTGCTGATAAAGCTGATATACCTTTGCCAGACGTTTGCCTTTGATATCAAAAGGATCTACAGTCTTTGCGTAGTCTTCCCAGCTGACCATTTCTTCTTTCTGTTTGCTGATCTGAGAAATAGCCGCACGCACAGAAAAGCTCTTGTCGATGGGGCTCATATTCAGGCGTTTGAATACTTCCTTCATGACTTTTTCCTGATCATCGGCGTCATAAATGGAAAACTGACCGTCATAATCCAGATTGCTGATTTCCCGGCGCAGGATACGCACGCAGGTAGAATGGAATGTGCTGATCCAGATGTCTTCTGCACCCTGTCCCACCAGTTTGTCCACACGTTCCCGCATTTCTTTCGCAGCTTTGTTTGTGAAAGTGATTGCAAGGATATTCCAGGGTTTTACGCCTGTTTCCAGCAGATGCGCGATACGGACAGTCAGCGCGCCTGTCTTACCACTGCCGGCGCCTGCCAGCACCAAAACGGGGCCTTCTGTCTGCATAACCGCCTTTTGCTGCATATTGTTCAACTGTTCAAATCCAATCATGTTTTTACTCCTGTTCTGTCTTTTTGGCAAAGAAAAGGAAGCGGACACCTGAGAAAGTGCCAACTCCCTTCCTAAGCTCATCTATGGGTTACTGTTCTGCTTCTTCCGTTTTTTCCGTCTGGTCACCATCGCCATATACTCTGCTGATCGCAAGTTTATAACCATCTGTACCATAATGCAGGCAGCGGTTCACGCGGCTGATGGTGGCTGTAGAAGCCCCTGTCTTGTCCGCAATTTCCACATAAGTCTTTTTTGCGTTCAGCATAACCGCTACTTCCATACGCTGGGCAATTGCCTGTATTTCATTGACGGTGCATAAATCCTCGAAAAGCTGGTAACATTCTTCCACGGTTTCCATGCTGAGGATACACTGAAAAAGCCTGTCCACTAATTCACTTTTGATTTTTTTGTTCATAACCGAACGCCACCTTTGCTTTCAATATCTTATTACATATTAGCATACTAAAGT
>CATZIM010000188.1 GCA_958420075.1 uncultured Clostridia bacterium
TGTCTGGATGCCCGTCAATGTGCCTGCCGTTGTCTGTCCGCTTTCCGGCGTTGTTGGCTCATCCTTTACGACGGTATCACCGCTCTGAATGGAAACGGTTCTGTTGGGGTCGTCCCATTTGATATTCAAATGCAAAGCATCTGCCAACGCCCGGACAGGCAGCATGGTTCTGTCATTGACGATGGTCGCCGGAACATCCATGGTGAATTCCTTCCCGTTTTCATACCCGGTTTTACTGTCTACGGTAAAAACAACGATGTCACTTCCACGCATAACATAAATCTGTTTTGCCGCTTCGTTCCAATTCACTTCACACCCCAGCTCCTGGGCAATCTGCCGCATGGGAAGCATGGTTCTGCCGTCAATGATGACCGCAGGCATGTCCTTGGGAACCATTTCTTTTCCGTCGATCTCTATTTTGACTTCCTTTGCCGCATAGGCATGGTGTTTGCCGTTATAAAACAAGTCCATTTTCACCTGTTCGCCATAAACGGTTGTTGCGCCCAATAACCCCAGCGCAAGGGTTGTAAACAGAAGTTTTTTCCAATTCATTGTCGCACATCCTTTGCTTTTTCCTGCGTTTTCATAAATGCCCTATCTGCATTTTACCATCTTACAGACACAGAAAAAACAAAAATGAAAATTGTTAAGATTTTCTTCAAAATTTTTCTGAGAAAAGGAAAAAACTGGTCAAATACAGGGGAGAAAGCACCTCTGAAAATGATGCAAATCAGGAAATTTCTTGCGTTTTTCTTAACTTTATATACAGCCAAAACAAATTGTGATATGTTGAATGAAAAGGCAATATGTCAGACAATGTGTTTCGTGAAATCAATTGTTCCGGCATCTTTTGCACAAGGAATAAAGGGGGTATTTCCATGAAGAAAAAAAGGATTCGGATTTATTCCAGTTTGATGGCATTGACATTTCTTGGTACTTCTATCCTTTGCGCCTGCGCCAGCAATGATACCATAGCAAAAACAGATCAAAGCCGATTCTATTTTCATGCAGCTGAAAAGGAAGCCGACAACAAAAGAACAAATTTTTATATTGATACCGACAACAATCTCTGGGCATGGGACTCTGTTTATCCAGAAACCCCTTATATTTACGACGTCTTTCTGCCGCCGTCGGAGCCAGAACTTGTGATGAAAAATATCAAGGAAGTTGTTCCCACCGGTATGTATAACGATTTATTTTATGTATTGGATACAGACAATTCTTTATGGGAGCTGCCTACAGATATGAATCCTTCTATCCCCAAGAAAAAACTGCTGGATGATGTGGCAGTGCCAAATATGGAACATGCTATCATCGCCAATGGGGACTTATATGTCTGGGATATGCAAACCAGATGTATTTCAGGAATGGTTGCTCTGACGAAAGAGGAAATGAAAACACCAAGACGCATACTGAAACAAGCCGCATATACGGATTTAGATAGCAGTACCAGTTTTGCCATAGATCAGGATGGCAATCTATGGTCTTGGGGTGAATGCCAGTATGGGGAATTAGGTCAGGGAGAATCATACATCAAAAGTTCATCGCCAACGATCATTGCCGATCATGTGGCGAAATTCTATCGCAGCTACGACCGTGGCGAGCCTACCATGTACGCACTGAAAACAGACGGGACGTTATGGGCATGGGGATATAACCAATATGGCGCTGTGGGAAACGGCACAACGGAAACGGTATCAACGCCCACAAAAGTTCTGGATCATGTGAAAACATTTACCTGCACCGTTTGGCCTGCCAATGGTCTCTTTGATACATATACCTACGCCTTTGCCCTGCGGGAGGATGACAGTCTTTGGGCATGGGGATACAATGGCGAAGGTAACTTGGGAAACGGTACCACAGAATCCGCATTATCTCCTGTGAAAATCTTAGACGATGTAGCAGAAATTGAAACAGACGTACAAATGCATACAAATCTTTCTTTCGCAATCAAAAAAGACGGCAGTTTATGGGGCTGGGGCTATAACCAGAAGGGACAGCTTTGCAACGAAAAAACAGAATCTGTACTGCTTCCCATAAAAATCTCAGACGATGTAAGAGACTATAGTGCAGTTTATGAAACACTGTATTTTGTGAAACAGGACAATACCCTTTGGGGCAGCGGATTCAACATTTCTTCTTTTTCCAACGATCAGCCGGAGCTTACGCCGCCCGTCCTTTTACAAGAAAACATTGACCACATCCAGACCATTGACGATACCGTCTTTTCCTTTGGCACAGATGGCAGTCTGTCTATCTGCGGCTATAATAATGTTGTTCAGATCAATGACAGTTTTGATTCTCCCTATGAAATCGATCGCAGAAAAATCCTTGACAACGTTGCATGGATCGACGGTGAGTGCGGAGATATCTTTGCTATGACAAATGACGGCAAACTGATGAATTTCTCTGTTGTGACCGTCTATGACGGCAAAGTCCAGCCAACAGAACCGGTGGAAATTCCGCTGCCATTAACCTGACAAATGATACCATCTCTGCCTAATATACCATTGATGGAAAAACCACCTTTTCTGCAACAGAAAAGGTGGTTCTTTTTTCTATATTTTCTTCTTGGCATTAACTTTCAGATGGGATCTGTCTGCCTTCATGGTCTACGGTATATTCGCCAGTATGTATGATTTCAGAAACAGGCACAATGTCATATCCTTTTTCTTTCAAACCTTTCAAAATGGTATCCAGCGCTTGAGGTGTGTACTTTGCATCGTTGTGAAACAAGAGGATGGAACCATTCCCCAAATGCTTATGATTCAAAACCTGATTGATTTCCGCTTCAACACCCTGTTCTTTCCAGTCTAGGCTATCCACATCCCACTGGATAGAATAATACCCATTTTCCTTTGCCGTTCGGATAACGTTATCATTATATTCTCCAAATGGCGGGCGGAATAAATTCATATCAATCCCTGTTAATTCTTTTACTGCCTGATGACATCCCTGCAATTCCTGAGTGATCTGCTCTGACGATAAAGTGCTCATGTGGGGATGCGTTGCTGAGTGATTGCCCAAATCGTGGCCTGCGGCGGCAATTTTTTCCACCTCTTCTGGATATTTATCTACCCAATATCCGCAAAGAAAAAAGGTTGCCGTCACATCATTGTCGTCTAAAATCCGCAGTAGCTCATCTGTATCGTCTGCACCCCATGCGGCGTCAAAACTGATCGCCACTTTTTTCTCATTTGTCTGCACACAGTAAATGGGTAATTCCCGTTTTGTCTGTGCCGTCAGCACTGCAGAAGTGTATTCCGCCACAGGCGGCAGAAAATGCGCACCCAAGCCAATGGCAGCTAATACTGATACACCTAAAATGACATACTTCTTCTTCAAATGAATCGCACGGAAAAATTGCATAATCTTCCCTCCGTTTTTGTTCTATCCTATGCAGAAAACAATTTTTCTATGATAAAAACGGACAAGTATTGGGAAAAGAAGACATTTTCCCCGCGCTTTTTTCGCAATATGTTATTTCTCGAATTTTTTCAGATTATAAGAAAAATGTTCCATATCCTCCGGCAAAATTAAAGACTTTTTGCTGTCAGCCTCTGTAATGGGACGGATGGGTCGGCAGGGATTGCCGTAAGCCAGATAATTATCAGGAATATCTTTTGTGACTACGCTCCCCGCACCAATGACAACATTATTCCCGATATGCACACCGCCAATGACAACGGTATTGCAGGCGATCCACACATTATCCCCAATATGAATTTCATCAGCATATTCTGCCATAGTGGTCTTGCCCTCATCATCTAAGCCCATTCTTTCCTGCGCAATCAGCGGATGGGACGTTGCCATCAGGGAAACATTGGGGCCAAAACAAACATTATCGCCGATATAAATCCGTGCGTCATCCATGACTGTCAAATTGAAATTGGCAAAAAAGTTCTCTCCAATAAATGTATGAGAACCATAATTGAACTGAATAGGTCCCTGAAAATAATACACCTTCCCGATTTTTCCAATGAACTCCTGAATGATTGGACTTCTTTCAGGATCATATTCATCCATGGCATTGTATCTCTGACAGGCAATATGGGCTTTATGCTTAATGTCCTTTAATTCCTGTTTTCTTGGGTCAAACATTTTTCCAGCAAAGATTTTTTCTTCTTCTGTCACAATAAACACCTTCCTTTCCCATTCTCTATTTCCTATTTTAGCACTGCTTTTTTCAAAATACCAGCCCTCTGACATTCCCCATTGCTTGACAATTTAACCACATTGTGCTTGAATAAATACAACGAAAAGGAGTGTTGCATATGTATATCACAGAGTTGGAAACCCCTGCTGTTTTGCTTGATCTGGATATTGCTGAGAGAAATCTTCAGACATACCAGCAGGCATGCAGCA
>CATZIM010000189.1 GCA_958420075.1 uncultured Clostridia bacterium
GACTTGTCTGCAGTCGACATCCACCAGACCGTCTGCTTTCATTTTCAGCAGTTCCCTTGTCATGGCGCTGCGGTCTACACAGAGATAATTGGCAAGGGCGCTGAAAGAAAAGGGAATAAGGATTTCGTCTTTTCCTGTTTTCATGCTTTGCAGGCGGAAATAACACAGGAGTTTTTCCCGGATGGAACGGTGGGACAGAATCTCCACTTTTTCGCTGAGCTGCTGCACTTTTTCTGTCATGAGGGACAGGAGGTTTTCTACCACCTGACTGTGGTGATGACAGGCGCGGCTGCATCGTTTGGTGATGTGGCAGGTATCGATGAATACGATGGAGCAGGCTTTTTCGCAGATGGCAATGATCTCGCCCCCGTCAAAAAGGGAGAAAAAAGAGCCGAAGATACCGCCGTCTGTGAGGTATTCCAGCATGTCCAGATTGCCGTCAGCCCCAAGGCGGTTTAGGGAAACGCTGCCCGAAAGGAGGATGCCCACTTTTCCTTCCATGGGAATCTCCTCTTTTTCCCGAAATGTGCGGTTTTCCATTTCAAAACAGGTTTTCATTTGATCCAGTTCTTCCGGAAGGATGCCGGTAAAGAGAGGGTTTTCCAATAAATTCATAAAAAAACCTCTTTTCTGTTGCATTTGCAACATAAATTTTGATGATTTTATGGTATCATAAGGCCATAGAAAAGTCAAAGGAAAGAACCTCAGAAATGAGGATAATTTAGATATGTAAAGGGTATTTTATAACACAAGGAGGTATGTAACATGAAGGCACCTAGATTTTTTATCTGCAAACACTGTAAAAACATCATCACAATGGTAGAAGACAAAGGCGTACCCGTAGTATGCTGCGGCGAAAAAATGACAGAACTGAAAGCCAACACATCTGACGGCGCAGGCGAAAAACACGTTCCTGTGGTTCAGGTAGAAGGCAGCAAAGTAACTGTAAAAGTTGGCGAAGTAACACATCCCATGCTGGAAGAACACCACATTGCATGGATCTATCTGGAAACCAGCCAGGGCGGCCAGATCAAATATCTGGATCACACAGGCGCTCCCGAAGCAGTCTTTGCACTGGCAGAAGGCGAACAGGCAGTAGCTGCTTACGAATACTGCAACCTGCACGGTCTGTGGAAAGCAGAAATCTAAGCATATCAAAATAAATAGAAGAAAATGTAACGGGGAAAACTGGGTACGGGCGTGTGCCCACCCGGTTTTCTTTTGAAAATATTTGTGAAAAAAAAGACATAAATCATCAAGGAGGCGGAAACACCAATGAAAGCAATGCAATTGAAACCTGATTTTTACTGGACCGGCGTTCTGGACAAGGACCTGCGTGTATTCGACATCATTATGATGACAGAATTTGGCACCACCTATAACTCTTACCTGCTCAAATGCGGCGATAAGACTGTACTGTTTGAAACAGCAAAAGAAAAATTCTTCGACGATTATCTGGAAACACTCTCTCAGATCACAGACGTTTCCACCATTGACTATATTGTGGTCAACCATACAGAACCCGACCATGTGGGCAGCATCAAACGCATTCTGGACATCTGCCCCAGAGCCAAAGTGGTTGCAACACCTGTTGCCATCGGCTTCTTGAAACACATCATCAACGGTGACTTTTACAGCATTGCAATCAAAGACGGCGACGAACTGAAGATTGGTGACAAAACACTGCAGTTCCATGTGTTCCCCAACCTGCATTGGCCCGATACCATGTATACCTACATCGTAGAGGACAAAACACTGGTGACATGTGACTCCTTCGGTTCTCACTATGCACATGAAGGCATCCTGCGCAGCACTGTAACCGATACAGAAGGCTATATGCGCGCTACAAAATACTATTTCGACAACATTCTGGGCCCCTTCAAACAGCCCTATATGACAAACGCACTGGCAGCAGTACGTCAGATGGATATCGACATGATCTGCCCCGGCCACGGCCCCGTTCTGGACAGCCACCTGTCTGAACTGATGGATATTTACGAAGAATGGTGCAAAGTGCCTGTAAGCGAACGGAAAAAAGTTGTCATTCCTTATGTAAGCGCTTACGGCTATACAGGCCAGCTGGCAGAACAGATCGCAAAAGGTATTCAGGATAACGACGAAATCATCGACGTAAAACTGTATGATATGGTAACAGCGGATCAGGCAGAAGTGCTGGGCGAAATCGGCACAGCTGACGGTATCCTCTTCGGTACACCTACCATCCTGGGTGAAGCTCTGAAACCTATTTGGGATCTGACAACACTCATGTTCCCTCCTATCCACGGCGGCAAACTGGCAAGTGCCTTCGGCAGCTACGGCTGGAGCGGTGAAGGTGTGCCTCACATCATCGAAAGACTGAAACAGATCCGCCTGAAAGTGGTAGACGGCTTCTAAGTACGTCTGAAACCCTCTGAAAATGAACTGGTGGACGCTTATGAATATGGTTATCGCTTCGCAGATAACCTGCTGCAAAAAGATGTTAAGAAAGCCAGCGCAAGAAGCGGCCTGGTAAAATGTCTGGTTTGCGGCGAAATCTTCGACGAATCCATGGAAACATGCCCTGTTTGCGGCGTAGGCAAAGAAAACTTCGTGCCTGTTGACATGGATGAAGTAACACATCGTATGGATACCATGGAAAAATTCGTTGTACTGGGCGGCGGCACAGCGGCGCTCAACGCGGCAAAAGCCATCAGAGAACGAAACCAGTCTGCAAGCATCATCATGGTTTCCGAAGAAAACGAACTGCCTTATGACAGACCTATGCTCACAAAGAATATGTTTGGTGCCATCAGCGGCGGCGCAATCGCAAGCAAGGAAGCTGCATGGTATGAAGATAACTGCATCGACCTGCGTCTGGGCGTGAAAGCAGAATCCATGGATCTGGGCAGAAAAGAAATCCGCCTGTCCGACGGCACAGTACTGCCTTACAACAAGTGCGTATATGCACTGGGCTCTTACAGCTTCGTGCCTCCTATCAAGGGCGCAGATCTGGAAGGCGTAACACCTGTTCGTACCATTGCTGACGTAGAAAAGATCAATCATCTGGCACTCAAGGCAAAACATGCGGTCGTTATCGGCGGTGGTGTGCTGGGTCTGGAAGCTGCTTGGGAACTGCGTAAAGAAAAACTGGAAGTAACTGTACTGGAAGGCGCTCCCGAACTGCTGCTGGGCAAAATGGACGCAGTAGGCGCTCAAATGCTGAAGAAGATCGCAGCGAAAAACGGCGTGAACATCGTTGTTGGCGCGAAAATCGCGGAAATCGTTGGCGACGGCAAAGTAGAAGGCGTTATGCTGGATGACGGCACAAAGATCCCTGCGGAAATCGTTATCATGTCCACAGGCGTTCGTGCAAACAAACAGCTGGCAGAAGAAGCAGGCATCCTGACAAACCGTGCTGTTGTAGTCAGCGACAAAATGCAGACCAGCGACAGCAATGTATTTGCCGGTGGTGACTGTGCGGAATTCGATGGCGCAAATATCGCAATCTGGCCTGTGGCAATGGAAATGGGCCGCATCGCTGGTGCCAACGCAGCAGGCGACAACCTGCCTTATGTACCTCAGACACAGGGTATGTCTCTGAATGCGCTGAACACTTCCGTATATTCCATGGGTGACGTTGGCACAAAAGAAGACGTCACATACAAAACACTGGAAATCCGTGACGATAAGAAACTCACACTGGAAAAATACTATTTCCGTAACAATGCCCTGTGCGGCGTCATCCTCATCGGCGACACAAGCAAGATGGCAAGCGTGACAGAAGCCGTACAGCAGAAAAAAGCATTCCACGAAATTTTCTGATAAAATACCCTTACACAAGCTTTCGTGAGAAAGCAAAAAAAGAGAAAGGAAAAGCAAGTTCCCCTTAGGAAAACATTGCTTTTCCTTTTTCTTTTTTCTAAGGGGAATGGCAATCTTCAGAAGAAAACATATCAGATAAAATCATCGTAAAAATAAGAAAGCTGAAAACCTTGATATGACAAGGATTTCAGCTTTCTTTGTTTTCTTATGAAGATGCCCCTAGTATTCCATTCTCTTTTTTGTTTGGTTTTAAGCAGCCAGTGCAGGGCCTTGGCTTTCGGCAATTTTCCGGTTCAGTTTCCGCATTTCCGGCAGGATGAACAGGGCCACGATGACAGCGGAGCCGATGTCCGCGCAGGGGCCTGCGTAAAGCAGACCGTTGAGGCCAAAGAACAGAGGCAGAATCAGCAGCATGGGAATCAGCAAAATCAGCTGACGAAGCATGGAAAGCAGAGAAGCTTTCAAAGGCTGCCCCGTTGCCTGGAAATAGTTGGTGGATACAATCTGGAAACCGGCACAGAAAATACCGCCCAGATAAATACGCAGACAATGCACG
>CATZIM010000190.1 GCA_958420075.1 uncultured Clostridia bacterium
TGTCCCTGTTCTACGAAGGACGCATCAACTGCTTCGCACCTGTCAGCTATCTGGATCGAAGCAAACTCTACTCCATTCGTCCACTCATGTATGTACCTGAATGGGAATGTCGTTCTTTTGTGACAAAAAGCGGCATTGATATTGTAAAAAATCCCTGTCTGGCAGACGGCAACACCAAACGACAGGAAACAAAAGAATTGCTGGCGGAACTGTCCAAAAATTACGATAACTTACAGGAAAAAGTATTCGGCGCCATCAAGCGCTCACAAATCAAGGGTTGGAACGGAGAGATCTAAGATGTCTGTTTACCATGAAGAACTGAAGATCAAAGAAACGGAACTGCTGCGAGAAGTACAGGCAGACCTGCCGCCATTTTTGCGGGAGTTTTTCCGTGGTATCGCTCAGACCACCTCCACAAAAACCAGACTGGCCTATGCCTATGACCTGCGCGTGTTCTTCCGCTATCTTTATGAAGAACATGATAAACTGGGCGGTATGGAAACCCGCCATCTGGAAGTGGATGCGCTGGATCAGATTACGTCAGAGGATATCGAATGTTATCTGGAATATCTTTCCTATTATATAGCTCCTGACCAAAACCAGCCCCAGCAGCAGACAGCCCATCATAACGATGAAAAAGGCAAGGCAAGAAAACTGGCTTCCGTTCGTTCCATGTATAAATACTTCTATAAAAAAGGAAAAATCAAAGCCAATCCTGCCACAATTGTAGATACGCCAAAAATCCACGAAAAGAAAATCACCCGCTTGGATGTGAACGAAATGGCGAACCTGTTGGATGCGGTAGAAAGCGGCAATAACCTGACAGACCGTCAGAAAGCCCGCCATGAAAAAACCAAAAAACGAGATTTGGCACTCATCACATTGCTGTTGGGCACCGGTATGCGTGTATCGGAATGTGTAGGCATCAATCGGAAAGATTTGGATTTTCAGAATTATGCCGTAAAAGTCCTGCGCAAAGGCGGTAATGAAGTAATGCTGTATTTCGGAGAAGAAGTGGCAGAAGCCCTTTCTGATTATCTGGAAGAGAGGAATCAGGTGGTCACCAAAGATGAAAACGATGATGCTCTTTTCCTTTCTTCTCAGGGAAAACGCATTTCCGTTCGCGCCGTACAGAATCTGGTAAAAAAATATGCCCATGGAGTTACAGCAAAAAACATCACGCCCCATAAACTGCGGAGTACCTACGGCACCAATCTGTATCAGGAAACAGGCGACATTTATCTGGTAGCCGATACATTGGGACATGCAGACGTTAACACTACCCGAAAACACTATGCGGAAATTGAAGAAAACCGGCGGAAACGCGCCGCTTCCTATATCAAGCTGAGAAAGGACTGATTGTTTTGGCAGAAAAACCTACGACCGCGGACTTTCGCCAGACTTTTGGCGCAAAGGAACCGCAGCCCATACTAAAACTGAAAAAATTCGGCATCATGGCTCTGCTGACAGAGAAAAATAATGAACTGCATTTTGTTCTGACAAAACGCGCGGCTCATGTACGCCAGCCCGGTGACATCTGCTTCCCCGGCGGTCATCAGGAAAAGGGCGAAAATCTGAAACAGACTGCTCTGCGGGAAACAGAGGAAGAAATCGGCATTCCTGCGGAACAAATCCAGATTTTAGGCAAAAGCAACTTCATGCTCACCGTTTATGGCGCATTGATTCAGCCATACATCGGATTTGTTTCCTACGACCATTACAAAAATCTCACTTGCCAGAAAGAAGAAGTGGCAGAAGTCTTTACGGTTCCTATTTCCTTTTTCATGGAACAAAAACCGGAAGTCCATTATATGTACTGGCGGGCAGATATGACTGTGCCTTTTCCTTATGAACGCATTGAAAACGGTAAGGAATATGGCTTCCGAGATTACAAGGTTCCTGAGCTGTTCTACAATTATGAAGGCAAAACCATCTGGGGACTGACTGCCCAAATCATCGACCACATTATCACCACATTACAGAGTGAAAAAGCAGAACAGAAATAACAGATACATAAAAAGCAACTTGCCCTTTAGAAACAAATAAAATCTTATAAAAATCAGAAAGCTGGAATCCTCTACAATAGATTAGGATTTCAGCTTTCTTTGTTTTCTGATGAAAATGCTACTAAAACAGCTTTGATGAAACCTTCAAAGCTGTTTTTCTGGACAAAATCCCCCTTTTTCTTTATGATGAAAAAAAGAGCTTTTTTCGGAAGAATGGAGGGATATTTATGGATTATGAAGAAATTTTGAAAACCATGTCCAGCTGGATGGAGGCATATAAGCCAATCTGTGAAAAAGATGATTCCCCTTTATTTCAGTTGGAACCGCCTGCCACAGAAGAAGAAATTTCTGCTGTGGAAAAGCAAATCCATCGCAGACTTCCTGACAGCCTGCGGACATTTTTTCTCCATCATTCACGCTATCTGAAATTGACCGCGTATTTTTCTGATGATTTTTCGGAAAAATTACCGTCTTCCATCCATAGTTTATTTTCCGCTTTTCTGGAACTTTCTCTGGATAACCTGCCCTTACTGAATCAATCCTGTCAGGAATTTATCCAGCTTGCCTTCATAGAATCAGAGCACCCTTCCGCTGCACGACTGCAAAATGTACTCCCTCTGACCTGGGTACCTTGCGGAGATCTTCTGGTATTTGATTACAGTCAGGATCCTTTCGATCCACCAGTTCTTTATTTAGATTCCTATGCCGCAGAATATCACCTCTGTGTATTGGGACATTCCTTCGGGGATTTTCTGAAGCGGTATACGGCAGTAGGGCTTTGTGGAACAGAAGATTCGCAAATGGCTCCCTTTCTGCCAAACAAAACCGACGGCATCCAGCCTGACTGTCCCAACGCCAAACTTTTTCGCAGTTTCTTTTTCTCAGAATAAAAACAGAAAGGAGCAAGCATATGATGAACAAAACCCATATTGCCTTAGGTATCTGCGCTGGCCTGCTTGTGGTTAACACCGGATTCCTGTTTCAGATTTCCAACAGGCAAAAAGCGCTGGAACAACAAATGGCAAATATGCAGAACGAAGTCATGGACAGTATTTCTGTCAATACCTCCAGCATCACCCAGCGAATGGAAAGCATTTTAGATAAACAATCCTCTCTCCTTTCCAGCTCCAATTTTTCTGTTCAAAAACAAGATGGCACCATTGTTCTTCTGGCAGAAGCCACACCAAAAGCCATTACTGATGGAGAAACAGCTGAGTTTCGTGTGAAAAAAGCGGATGGTTCTATGCAGTCCCAAAAAGCCACATTGGAAAACGGTGTATGGAAAACCACTATGGAAACAGGGCTTTTTGACGACGGAACTCTTTCCATTGCCATTTCATCCAATGGTGTCACCAAACAGGAAGAACTGGGCAGTGTTTCCACAGCTCAATACAGCAACATAGACGCTCAAAGCCAATGGGGACAAAATGCTTCTACGTTATATCTGCTGGCATATCCGTCCGATTCTTTCTACGAAGCCAAAGATATTATGAAAGCGGAAGCCAATGTGGAAAATGCAGACACAGGCGAATGCTTCACAGTTCCCATGTCTCTTATGGCCAACCCGGATGATGCTTTGGAAGATGTTTACACCGACGAACCTATGGCACCCACACCAGATGTAGAAAACTTGCAGCGATTAGGATTTACTGCTGACTTTACAAACAAATTTGAAGAAGGTACAGACTATCTGATTACCTTCTCTGTGACAACAACTGACGGAACCGTTCTTTCCGGCGGTGAGGACAGCACTTCTTACCGAAAAGAAAAAGCCGGCGGCAAGACTTCTCTTTCCAGCGGCTCTCTGACATTACAACCTTAAACTGAATACCATTATATTCTGACATCAAAAAACCCCTTTTGTTTATGCAACAAAAGGGGTTTTTCATTACAGAACTTTCGCAAGGAATGTCTGCAAACGTTCGCTTTTGGGATTTGTAAAGATTTCTTCTGGTGTGCCTTCTTCCACCTGACGGCCATCTGCCATGAACATAACACGTGTTGCTACTTCACGGGCAAAGCCCATTTCGTGAGTAACCACTACCATGGTCATGTTTTCTTCTGCCAGCTGTTTCATAACTTCCAGAACTTCGCCTACCATTTCGGGGTCCAGTGCGGAAGTGGGTTCGTCAAAGAGCATCACTTCCGGCTGCATGCACAGAGCACGCACAATGGCAATACGCTGTTTCTGACCACCGGAAAGCTGAGAAGGATATGCGCCTGCTCTGTCTTCCAGACCAACACGGCGCAGCAGACTCATTGCCAGTTCTGTTGCTTCCGCTTCACTTTTTCCCTGCAGCTTCATAGGTGCAATGATCATATTTTTCAAAATTGTCATATGGGGAAAGAGA
>CATZIM010000191.1 GCA_958420075.1 uncultured Clostridia bacterium
TATACTTTTGAAAAAATGAAAGAAGGGATTTTATGTCACAGGAAATCAAACCAGCATTGGTTGTCATTGATATGGAAGAAGGATTTTTGAACGAAAACTCTCCGCTTTATATCAAACAGGCGGCAGATACTGTGCCTGCACTGGCGAAGGTCATTGCAGAAGCGAGAAACAGAAAGATTCCTGTTTTCTTTGTGAACCGCATTTATCGGAAAGACGGCAGTGATGTGGAAGCGTGCCGTTATGACAACTGGCTGGCAGGGGGACGCTGTCTGGCACCAAACAGCACAGGGGACTGTTCCATCGAAGTGCCGGAAGCCTTTACACCACAGGCAGGGGATTATACCATCATCAAACCGAGATTTTCCGCATTTTTCCAGACAGAATTGGATTTGATCCTGCGCAGACTGCGGGTAGATACGGTCATTCTGACAGGCACCACCACACCAAACTGTATCCGTGCAACCTGCTATGATGGGTTATCTCTGGACTACAATGTGGCAATCATTGAGGATTGCTGTTCTTCCAGAAGTGAAGCGGTACAGAAAGCCAATATGGAGGATATGGCATTCATCGGCGCAACGGTATTGAATGCGGAAACCTTCCTGAAAGAAGGCGTTGTCATGAAAAACGTGGTACAGGAAGTGAGAGATCGGGTGGAAGCGGACGAAACAGCACCGGAATAAAAAACAGGGGTAAAATGGGGGCGGTGAAAGGAGTTTCGTATGAAAAAGAAAGGGATTTTTCTGCTGGCAGGTGTGCTTGTTCTTGGCATACTGGCTTCTGCATTGCAGACCCATTTGAAAGTCCAGACATACAAGCTGGCATCTTCAAAAATTACATCTCCAGTCCGTCTGGCAGTGATTACAGACCTGCACAGCACCATTTACGGTGAGAATCAGGAGAAACTGGTGGCATTATTGGAGGCACAGGAACCTGATGCGGTACTGCTGTCTGGAGATATTGCCGATGATGAAGTGCCCCATGACGGCACGAAGCAATTGCTGGATGTCATTGGAGATACATATCCTTGTTTCTATGTTTCCGGCAATCATGAGCACTGGTCGGGAGAATATGAGGAAATTGCGGAAATGATATCCTCCTACGGCGTTACCGTACTGGAAGGGAAAACGACGGAATTGGATGTGAACGGCAACGCTATTCAGATTGCAGGGGTGGATGATCCAGACAAATTTTCTGATTTTTCTGAATGGGAAAGTCAGTTGGAGCAGGTAAAAGAAGAAAGAAATGACGATGATTTTACCATCCTGCTTTCTCATCGCCCGGAATTGGTACAGTGGTATGAAGAAAGCGGCTTTGATCTGGTGGCGGCAGGCCATGCCCATGGGGGACAGGTGCGGATACCACTTATTTTAAATGGATTATTTGCGCCAAATCAGGGATGGTTCCCAGAGTATGCCGGTGGTATGTATCCATTGGGAGAAACCGCCATGGTAGTAAGCAGAGGACTTTGCAAAAATAATCTGCCCCGTATCTGGAATCCGCCGGAAGTGGTTATGGTGGAACTGGTGCCGGATGAAGCCTGAAAAAAGATAAAAACAATAAGGGGCATCTTCATAAGAAAACAAAAAAGCTGAAATCCTTATGATAACAGAGGATTTCAGCTTTCTTATTTTTACAAATATTTTATTCTGGTGAATGAAGCGGAATTATTTTGCCCAGTCGTTCACAACAAGCGCAATCAGTTCCACATCTTCGTCTGTATTGTTTTCCATGGCATGCCACTGACCTACTTCGATGAGACAAACATCGCCGGGACGTACGGTTGTTTTGGAACCGTCATTGTCTACGAATGTGCCTTCACCTTTGATGATGGCATAAGGTTCTGTGTTGCCTACATGCTGATGCCAGCCGATGGAGCTGTGGGGTTTCATAACCAGTCTAGCGTACATGGTACCATGTCCCATCAGTTCTTCTTCTGTGAGAAAATGGTGGATTTCGATGATGCCCTTACCATCTCTGAGTCCTTCTTTGATTACAACATTCTCTTTTCTTACCATGGTTTAATTCTCCTTTCTTATTTGAAACGTTGCGGCACTTTTGACACCTGAAAGGTCAAAAAGCGGTGTGTACTCCGATGTGGCCGCAGAGCGTTTTTGCACAAATCCGTTGGTTAAGCCGATTTCCAGAAAATAGTCCGTGACTTTTTCGTATTCAAATGTGGTCAGTCTGCGGGAAAGATTCCGAAATTCTGTGGCGTGGTACATGGGAGTGTACTGGTTCAGCAGGGATACATAAGCGTCTTTTTCCAGATTTTCCCGTATCCAGTCCAGAACCCGAAAACTGTCTTTGTAATGTCCGGGCAGGACAAGATGCCGCAGAATCAGCCCTTTTTCCATGATGCCGTTTTCATCAAACAGATCTGCTTTGGTCTGTTTGCGCATTTCCAAAATGGCGGCTGCTGTGGTTTCGGCGTAGTGAGGTGCCTTGGAATACTGCACAGCAAGGGTATCGTCCCAATATTTGAAGTCCGGCAGATACACATCCACCAGTCCATCCAGCATCCGCAAGCCATCCAGACTTTCATAGCCGTTGGAGTTATAGACCACAGGGATGGAAAGCCCCTGTGCTTTTGCGTTCTCCAGTGCTTCCGCAATCTGCGGGATAAAGTGGGAAGCAGATACCAGATTGATGTTATGCAATCCTCGGCTCTGCTGCTCCAGAAAGATTTCCGTTAGCCGCTCTATGGATATTTCCGCACCGAAATTCTCCTGACTGATGTCGTGGTTTTGACAAAAAACACAGCGCAGATTACAGTGAGAGAAAAAGACAGTGCCGGAACCCCTTGTGCCGCTGATGGGTGGTTCTTCCCATTGGTGAGCAGAAACCAGCGCCACTTTTGGCAGCGTGCCTGCGCCGCAAAAGCCGACTTTGCCGGATAGACGGTCAGCGCCGCAGTTTCTGGGACAAACGGTGCAGTGCTGCAAAGCCTGTTGTGTGCTCAGATTCATGTATTTTGGCTCCTTTCCGGTGGTTTTGTCATGTGAAACCGCCAGAGGGAGGCTGCACAAACCGACAGGCTTATTTTACCATGAATCACAGCAGTTTCCTATAGAAAAATGTCAATTGTCATGTTAAAATGCAGAAGAAAAGAGAATTGGGTCAAAACAAAGGGGGAAGCGGCATGGAAACATACAAAACCGTTTTGAAAGAAGTACGGGTAAAAGATGAAGTATATTGCGATTGCTGCGGCAGAAAGATTGATACAGAAAGGGAGGATTATCTCCATCTGGAAAAACAGTGGGGTTATTTTTCTCAAAAAGACGGGGAAAATCATGTGCTGGATATTTGCGAAGAATGTTATGATAAATGGCGCAGCAGTTTTACAGGCGAGAAATAAGATTTTGGCAGGGGGTAGCCCCTGCTTTTTCTTTGGAGAAAAAGATGAGTCAAACGGCGCTTTTTGCAGATACATGTCAGTTTTTGCGAAAATGTTCTTTCTGTAAAGAACTTTGTTTTTCTTTGAGATTTGGGCGTTTTTTCTTTTCATTCCATGGAAAAAATGGTATAATTCCTATGAAAAAGGTTTGGTTCCATTCGAAACTTTTTCGATCAAATAAAAAGAGAGGGAGTCATCATGAAATATCTGATTGATACTCATACCCATACCATTGCCAGCGGACATGCTTACAGCACATTGGATGAAAATGTCCTCTGTGCGGCACGGAAAGGGCTGGAGGCCATTGCCATTACAGACCATGCGCCTATGATGGCACATACCACATGTCATGCCTATTTTGCCAATCTTCATGTGGTGCCCAAAGAACTCCATGGCGTGCGTGTACTGCGGGGCATTGAACTGAATATCATGGACTTTGACGGTACAGTGGATATGGACGAGAAAGTCCTTTCCCGTCTGGATATTGCCATTGCCAGTCTGCATACACCTTGTCTGGCACCGGGCACCAAAGAGGAAAACACAAGAGCCTGCCTGAAGGTCATGGAAAATCCGTTGGTGGATATTCTGGGACATCCGGGAGACCCTCGTTATCCGCTGGATTATGAACTTTTGGTGGAAAAAGCCAAAGAAACAGGCACCATTTTGGAAATCAACAACACTTCTCTCATTCCCGGTGGTTTTCGGGACGGAAGCGCGGACAACATAGAGTATATGCTGCGCCTTTGCAAAGAAGCGAAACTGCCTGTGGTGGTTGGCAGTGATGCGCATTTTTATACCAGCATCGGCGAATTTGACCATGCGGAAGCATTGATGAAAAAAGTAGATTTCCCCAAAAGTCTGGTGCTGAACGCCAGTGTGGATGGGCTCATCAGCGCGTTAAAGCGCAACAAATAATTTAAGCAGAACGCCAAAAAAATCTTTACTTTAACACTTTA
>CATZIM010000192.1 GCA_958420075.1 uncultured Clostridia bacterium
GGATGAAAAAGATACTTGAAAAAATGACGGGAAGCCACATGAGGGGAAATGCTGTTTAAAAACTTAATCAGGTTTAACTGGAACAATAGCTGTGGTTATCAGATGCTCCTTGTCGTTTTTTTCATGACAAGGAGCATTTTTATGGAAATTGGTTTCAAGAAATATTGATGTTCAGACGTTGGCTGCCTTTAGGGAGCCTTTTATTTTTTTCATTTAAAAGATGTGTTTCGCATGGTCAGATGTTCGTTGCTGCAAACTCTCCCAAAAATAGAAGATTAGGATTACATTATTTTTGCAAAAAAGGTTGACTCTCCAGTTACTGTATCAGGTAAACTGTATTCATATTGATATGCTGGATATTTTTTTATCGATTTTGAATTTTCTGATACGGTGTATTTTGAAAGCAGAAAGCAAGTTTACGCTGTTTTCAATGATCTGAGATATTTGAAATTCTCAAAGAAAGGACGGCGATATTTCATGGATAACAACTGGTTACGTTCAGTACCGAAGGAATTGCAAAGCCTACTTTTGGAAGACTTACTGCAAAGCTCCCTTGTAGGTATTAATATTACAGATGGGGAAGGAAGAGTGTTGTTTTTAAATGACATCCACAGAAAAATCACCGGTCATGACCCACAGTTATATTTGGGGCGCACCATGAAGGAAATTGTAGAGGATAATTTGATATCGGAATCAGCCACCCAAATAGCGCTGGAAAAGAAGCAAACGGTATTTATCAATCAGGTATCATCCCATAAGAATAAATATTTTCAAGTAAAATCTGTGCCGCTGATGAATGATAAGGGAGAAATCCTGTATGTGCTCAATTATTTGCTGGATGCTTCAGAGTTGATCAAATTGAGAGATAAACTGGAAAAAGCAGAGAAGAATAATGAAAGACTCATTACCAGTAATGAACTACTGCGGCAAAAACTCAATCAATCTGGTGAAATCATTTATCGAAGCAAAAAGATGGAACGCGTTGTGGAAATGGCAACAAGAGTGGCAGAATGTGACGCTTCTGTACTCATTACAGGACCATCCGGTTCCGGGAAAGAGGTCATTGCAAATCTGATTCATTCTTACAGCAGACGCAATAAAGGCCCTTTTATCAAGATCAATTGTGCTGCCATTCCGGAGCAGCTGCTGGAAAGTGAGTTGTTCGGTTATGAACCAGGTGCTTTTTCTGGCGGAAATCCCAAGGGGAAAAAGGGACTTATTGAAAGTGCACAAGATGGAACACTGCTGCTGGATGAAATTGGAGAACTGCCATTGCCGCTGCAGTCCAAGCTACTTCGCGTGCTTCAGACGCAGAAAGTACGTCATGTTGGGTCTAATAAAGGGATCGAAGTAAACTTTCGCCTGTTAGCTGCTACCAATGCGAATTTAAAAGAAATGATCGAGAAAAAGACATTCCGTGAAGATCTTTATTATCGGCTTAATGTCATTGATATTGTCATTCCTGGATTAGATGAACGTCGAGAGGATATTGTGCCTCTTTTGAATCATTTTTTAGATTTAAATAATGAGAAATACCATGCTAAAAAGGTGTTTAGCAATGATGCTCTGAAATTCCTTGCAGGATGCAGTTATCGGGGGAATGTGCGGGAACTGCGAAATGTGGTGGAACGAATGGTGATTATGAGCCGAGAAGATGAGATTACACTGCCTGATGCTTCTATCGCCTTTGCTGCTATGAATGTAAATGAGCAAGGGTTGCTGGACGAAGCTGTAGAAACAGATGATTTTATTTTTGCAGAAGGAAGCTTGAAAGAAAAAGTGGCTGCTTATGAAAGAAAATTATTACAGCAGTATATGGCAAAATATAAAAGTGGTGCAAAAGTTGCAGAAGTTTTGCAGACAGATCAATCTACAATCTCAAGAAAGTGTAAAAAGTACCACATCGTAGGAGAAGCATAACAGAAATAGGTTGCATATTTGCATAGTAATTTGCGTTTTTGCAAGTTCTTTGTGAATATGCAATTTTTTTGGCTGAATTTAGCCATTTTCTGGTAATTGCAAAATTGCATGGGGTTATGCAAAATTGCAAGAATCCCATTGGAAAGACACGGCAGTCCATGAAAAAACGGATTCTCTTTGTATAATGAGAATGGTTTTGCTTATGCTAATGCAGTTTCTTTGTTTCTTTTGTATATGAAAATAACAAATCTTTTGGTAAAAATATCTACAAAAAAACTTTTAAAAGTGAATCGTTTTGGCACGGGAATTGCTTTTTATATAGGCGTGAAGAGGGGATCTTCGGACAGATACCATCTTAAAAGTTTTCATTTAGAAAGGAGAGATTATTGTGTACAAATGTAATGTAAATCGAATGGAGGATAAAATTAAAACTTTTTCTCAGTTTGGCGATGCTGGTCATGGGGGGATCACCAGATATTCCTTGTCAAAAGAAGCAGAAATGGCAAGAGATGAATTTGTAAAGAGAATGAAAGCCATCGGTGCTGAAATTGAAACAGACGATTTGGCTAATATCTATGCAACCATTCCGGGCTCCGATCCAAATGCAAAAAGAATTGTAATGGGTTCTCATTGTGACTCCGTAAAAAACGGCGGTAACTACGATGGTATCCTGGGGGTAATGGGGGCTATGGAAGTTCTGGAAACTGTTGTTGAACAGAACATTCCTCATAAACATCCATTGACAGCAATGATCTTTACAAACGAAGAAGGTTCTGAATTCCCGCCTTGCATGATGTGCTCCGGTATTCTGGCACATGATTATATGCCGGAAAGATTTAAAGACAACTTCGAATACAACAAAATGATGGCTTCCAGATCCATTCTGGATCCCAACGTGACTTTTGGTGAAAAACTCAGCCAGTTTAAATATAAAGGCGACATCAAAAACAGAATGTCTCCCGATAAATATAAAGCGCTGTTTGAACTGCATATTGAACAGGGACCTATTCTGGAAGATGCAGGAAAAGATATCGGTGTTGTTACCTGCGTACTGGGCCAGATGATCTACAGAGTAAAATTCTATGGTTTTGCTGCACATTGCGGCACATTCCCTATGAAAAAGAGACATGATGCGTTCCACGCGGCAGCAGAAGCTCTTTGCTGGCTCCATGAAGAAATCGATAAACTGGGACATGAAGATCTGGTATATACAACTGGGGAAGTTGTAATCCATCCTTGTGTAAATACAGTAATCCCTGATTATTTCGATTTTTCCATTGACGTAAGACATGAAAATCCGGAAGTTCTGGATCAGGTTCGTGAAATTCTGTTCCAGCTGCCTAAGAGAAAATGGCAGCAGTGTGACTGTGAAGTTGTTTTGGGCTGGAACCGAGACACAGTTTACTGGAATAAAGAATTGGTTGGTTATGTAAGAGAAGCAGTTGAAGAACTTGGCATTTCTCATATGGATATCAATTCCGGCGCTGGTCACGATGCGCAGTACATTTCTTATATGATTCCTACCACAATGATTTTTGTACCTTCTGATAAGGGTCTGTCCCATTGTGAACCGGAACATACATCTGCTGAGCAGTGCACAGATGGGGCTTCTGTTATGCTCAATGCGGTACTGAAACTGGATCAGGCATCTGAATAAAAAATTCTGAATAGCAAATATCGAAAATTGTATGACTTGGAAGGAGAGACGCAGTATGAAAACTTTGATTAAAAACGGTATGATTCTGACTACAGAAAACGAATTCAAAAGTGATATTCTGATTGTTGACGAGAAAATTGCTGCCATTGGCAAAAATCTCTCCGAAGAAGGTGTAGATAAAATCATTGATGCAGAAGGAAAATATGTATTCCCTGGCGGTATTGACCAGCATGTGCATTATTCTTTCGTATATCAGGGCAGTAAAGTAAGAGGTTTTGAAACTTCCAACGCACCTGCTTTGGGCGGTACCACAACTGTAATCGAATTCGTAAATCAGGTACAGGGCAAAGGTCTGCTGGAATCCATTGATGAATTCAAAACAAAGGATGTAGACGGTATTGCCATGGTAGACTACGGTTTCCATATCGTTATGACCGATCCCCGTCCGGAAGTCATTGAAGAAATTCCCAAACTGGCTGAAGCTGGTTATCCTACACTGAAATTATTTATGGCATATAAAGGACAATTTTTCCATGCCGATGACGATGCCATCATTCAGGCACTGACAAAAGGGAAAGAAGCTGGTATCACCGTTATGGTTCATGCGGAAAATGGTGATATCGTTGACTTCCTGACAAAGAAACTCATTGCGGAAGGGAAAACAGGTACATACTACCACGCTGTTTCCAGACCTCCCGTATGTGAAGCGGAAGCTACACGCCGTGCTATTTATCTGGCAGAAATGGCAGACGCACC
>CATZIM010000193.1 GCA_958420075.1 uncultured Clostridia bacterium
AGGGTAATTATTTATGCTATCAAGAGCATTCAGCTAATATATATAATCCATCCAGTTGCTGTATAGATATTTTTGCATCTAATCCTAGTATTGATATTGTAACAATTACAAATATCACTTTAGAAGAATATAAAAATGGAATTTTTCCTTTAGAAATTCAAGCTTTTATGAATAATCAAGAACTCTAATCATATCTAAAGTATGAAATAACCTTTGTAAAAGATGTCACATAATAGCTTCTATATTCTATAATAGAGACTGAAAACGATTATAGCGTTTATTTCCCCTTTTGTTTTTCTTATCCTTTCATAGGATACAAAATAGTCATCCAGTTCCATGATGCCAGCACAACTTTCCACGGCTTTCTGCATTGCTTCCAATGTATTTTTCAGCATATACACTTCAGGATGTTCATGTGGCTTTACTTTTAATACTTTTATGACGCTTTCCTTCATGTTTCTCACCTCCTTAAAAATTTTTTAAATTTTTTTCAAAAAAGGGTTGTAATTTTGGAAAACCCCATTTTGTCGAATCAAGGGAACAAAAAAAGGCAGTGTGATGTTTTTTCATCCACTGCCTTAATTCAAATATCTTTTCCATCGTTTAATATTCAGTTTGCTTATACAAATTTATTTTTTATACTTTTGCGATATTTTTCATCATAATTTTCACATTTTTCAAAAACTTTTTTAAATTTTTTCAAAAAAGGGTTGTAATTTTGAAAATCGCTTTTTCGTTAAGTTCTGAAAACTGAAAAAGGCAGTGAGATTTTTTTTCATCTCACTGCCTCAAAATCGTTTTTTGACTCCAAAAACGCTATGTCATCTATAAAATTCGAATTTTTGGGGCTTTGAAAATCGCCCTCAAAAACCGCTGGAAGCCTTGATTTTACTGGCTTTGCGGCTATGTCATCTATTTTGATCACTCATCCCAGTTATGATATACATTCTGTACATCATCGTCATCATCCAGCATATCCAGCAATTTATTCATTTTCTTGATATCTTCGTCAGATTTCAATTCTGTATATGTCTGAGGAATCATTGTTACTTCTGCACTTGCCATAGGAATGCCTGCTGCTTCCAGTGCTTCACGTACTGCGGAGAAGTCATCAGGAGAAGTTGTAATTTCGTAGCTGTCTTCTTCTGCAGCAAAGTCTTCTGCGCCTGCATCCAAAGCCGCCATCATCAATTCTTCTTCATCCATTTCTACTTCTTCTTTATCAATGACGATCAGACCTTTCTGATCAAACATGAAAGATACGCAGCCATTGGTACCCATGTTGCCGCCGCCTTTTGTAAAGGCATTTCTTACGTTAGCAGCTGCACGGTTTCTATTATCTGTCAGTGCTTCTACGATAACTGCTACGCCGCTAGGACCATAACCTTCGTATGTTACCAATTCGTATTCTACGCCTTCTTCGTTACCAGCTGCTTTTTTGATACTTCTTTCGATGGTATCATTAGGCATATTGTTAGATTTACATTTTGCGATTACGTCACGCAGTTTGCCATTTACTGCGGGATCGGGACCGCCAGCTTTTACTGCAACCTGAATTTCTCTACCCAACATAGTAAATACTTTACCCTTTGCAGCATCATTTTTTTCCTTTTTATGCTTAATATTCGCAAACTTAGAATGTCCAGACATTCATAACCCTCCTTGAATAAATTTCACCAAAATATTTTATCATTTTTTTCAGGAAAAAACAAGAAAAACCCCTAAATAACATACAAAAATGTCATCATCTATCGTTATCAAGTTTTTTTCCCTTATGTTTTTCATTATTTTCCTTTTCATCTAAAAACAATGTTTCGATTTTCTGCATGAATTCAACTGCCAGTGCTGAGTGATACGTATCTTTTCGATAGACCCAACCAATTTCGAAATCAAATGGCGCATCTTTAATGGGTAAAACCTGTGCATACGAAAAGAATGGAACATTTTTGTAAGCTGGTGTACAATTTACAACACAGGCATAAGCATTTTTATTTTGGATAAACTCATGAGCAGTTGTTCTGTCATTTACCTCAATTAATGTTTTTGCTCCCATAACTGTGCGCATTTTTTTATTTACAACATCCAAAATAGGAAATTTTTCAGCAATAATCGTCAACGGGAATTCATGCAATTCTTTGATACTTATTTCCTTTTGCTCTTTTTCCATCTGATGATGAACGGAAAACATCGCTGCTGGTTTACTGCTGTAAATCGGTTCATAAATAATGTCATCAATTTCCATTTTAGCAAGCCATTTACTTTTATCAATGGTCGGTATCGAAATCAAACCCAGCTCGACAGAGCGATCGTACACATCCATGAGAATTTCAGACACAGATGTCTGGTTATAACGAAAATTAACAGCAGAATTTTCATAGCGTTCCATTAGATCACGAAAAACCACTTGGGCAAACAGAAGATATGAAACTGATACAGAAAATGACAACGGAATTTGTGCTGAAGAAAAATCTTTCGCTGCATACTCTATCTGATCTGCATATTTCAACAGTCCCTGCGCATTTTGGATAAATATTTTACCAAACTCTGTCAACTGGATTCCCTTATAAGATCGAATAAATATTTTCTGCTGCAGCTCATGCTCCAGTGACTTCAAAGAATTACTAATATATGGTTGTGAAAGAAATAGATTTTGTGCTGCTTTGTTAATGGAACCTGACTGATAAATGCTTAATACCTGCCGTATCTGTTCAATTTTCATCATCTCACCTCCCGTAATATTATAACATATTTTTATAACTTAGACCAGTTTTACATATTACCTTTTTTACTGTTGTTTCACATATAATAAACTTATCCAATCGGTTGGTGGCAATGAAGGATTATTTCAGAAAGGGTGTGTGATTATGACATCTTGGATTCAGGCAGACGATACTTTATACCTTTGGATGGTCGTTGTTCTGGTAACAGCCATAGCCATCACCATTGAGCAGAAATGGAAATGGGGCGCGCGTATCAGCAGCTGCGTCATGTGTATTGCAGGCGGTATGATTCTGGCAAATTTAAAAATCATACCATTTACTTCCCCTGTTTATGACAGCATCGGAAATATATTATTATTACTTGCTATTCCTCTGCTGCTCTTCAAATCAGATATTCGAAAAATCTACAAATCCAGCGGTACTACATTTTTGATCTTCAACATCTGTGCAGTCAGTGCTTTTCTGGCATCCTGCCTGTTGCCTTTGGTTTTCAGAAATGTAGACAATATCGCAAAATTCTCTGCTATGTATAGCGCTGCGGCCGTAGGCGGTACCGTTAACGCTGTTGCAGTTACACAAATTTTCGACGTACCTACAGACATGCTGAATGGTCTTGGACTGGTTGGTAATTTCACAGTTGCTATGATTGTATTCTTTTTCGGACAATTTTGCCGCACGCGCTTCTTCCGTACAAAATTCAACCATCCTCATATTGATGAATATGAACAAGAACTGGCAAAAGGCGGCAATCCTGACGGAACAACAGAAGCAGCCATGTACTGGAAAAGCAAAGGCATTTCTTTGAAAGACATCGCGCAGGCAATGGCAATCACATTTGTTATTGTCAGCGTCAGTCAACTGATTTCCGGCGCCATCAACGCAAACAGCAGCAATTTTATCATCAAGCAGCTCTTTGGCAGTGTTTACCTGGTCATGACATTACTGACCACCGTCGTTGCAACGGTATTCCCCAAATTTATGTCCAATGTAAAAGGTTCTGATGAACTGGGGAACATCATGCTGCTTATGTGGTTTGTAACCATCGGCTGTTCCGCCAACCTTGTGCAGATCATTCAATACGGCGGTCTAATTATCTGCGCATTCTGCATCGTATTCTCTGTCATGTGTCTGTTGGTATTCTCCATCGGCAAAATCTTTAAATTTGACTTGGAAGAAATGATGGTTGGCATTATCGCTGCCATTGGTGGTCCTCCAACTGCTGCTGCCCTTTCCATCAGCATGGGTTGGAAAAAAATGGTCGTTCCCGGTGTTTTAGTAGGTCTTTACGGCTACATCATCGGTAATTATATCGGCGTACTTGTCGGAAATATTTTCGGCGCTTAAACAATGAAAGAAAAGAGGTTTCAACATGTTAGATATTCTGATTCAAAACGGTTCTATCATTGATGGAACGGGAAAGAAAGCATATAAAGGCGATATTGGTATTTCAGGCGGAAAGATCACATTTCGTACAGACAAAGAATCTGCCGCTCGCGTCATCAACGCTTCCGGTAAAATTGTCTGTCCTGGCTTCATTGATTTTCATTCTCATGGAGATATGGTCCTTGGTCAGGATTTTGCAA
>CATZIM010000194.1 GCA_958420075.1 uncultured Clostridia bacterium
CCCCAGGGGCAAGACCTGTGTCGGAAAGCTGGATAGCGGCATTGATACGGCTGGTCTTTCTGGCTGCCAGCGCGTCTATGGCAATGACCAGATCAGGATGCATTTTTTCCACAATGCCTTTGACGATTTCCCCAGTTTCAATGCCGGTGATGCCCATAACCCCGGGGCTCACCGCCGCCACAGGACGGACTGTCTGCGCCATTTCCTCCGGCAGCGTATCCCGCAGGTGCCGTGTCACCAGTATTCGGGAAACTACTTTTGGTCCTAAGGCATCAGGCGTAATATTCCAGTTGCCCAGCCCAACCACCAGCACAGTCCCTTGCTTTTTGGGTTTTGCCAGATGCTGCAATTCCTTGGAGAGCACTGCCACGATGCTGGTATGGCTTTCCGGATCGTTTTTCTTCAGTTTCTGTGCCTCCAATGTAATATAGCTGCCTACAGGCTTGCCCATAACTTGGCTGCCCTGTTCTGTCAAAATATGGACACGGGTCAATTCATAATCTTCCGTATGACTGGTTTCCACCTGCACACCATCAGGTTCTCCCGCTTCCTCCCGTCCTTCCCGCACCATTTCTCTGGCTTCGATGGCCAAATCTGTCCGTACCGTAAACTTTTCCGCCGTCTGTTTGTCTTTTCGTTCCATATTTTCACCGTCTTCCTGTATTTTCCCTTATTTTTTCCGCAGATTTGAAATATATTCATTGACTTATGGGGAATCATCAGGTAGAATATATGGTGTTGAATTAACCACGGGCTATTTGCATGACAAAATACGCCCAACCGTGTCGGAGGAGTACCGTCCTCAAAGTGGTTAATATGTAGTAAAGAAAAAGCGATATTCCCCAAATATCGGACGAAGAAAAACCACAAAAAGAATTTTTAGGAGGAAAGCAAATTGGCTAATATCAAATCTGCAAAGAAAAGAATCAAAGTTATCAACAAAAAAACATTGAGAAATAAAATGATCAAATCTCAGGTTAAAACAGCAATGAAGAAAGTAATCGTAGCTGTTAACGCTGGCGATAAAGAAGCAGCTGCTGTTGCACTGAAAGGCGCAGCTTCCGCAATCGACAGAGCTTATATCAAAGGCATTTACCACAAAAATTCCGCAGCGAGAAAGAAATCCTCTCTGACAAAACTGGTAAACAGCTTATAATTTGAAAGCGACCCAAGAGGATACCCCATCAGGCGGTATCCTTTTTTCATGCTATTACGAAAGGAGATCACTGAATTGACAGAATTAACAGAAAGACAAAAACGTGTAGAAGAAAACCATAAAAAAGGCTATAACTGCGCACAAGCTGTTGCCTGCGCTTACAGCGATCTGTTTGGCGTAGATGAAAAAGAAGCATTCCGTGCCGTAGAATGTTTTGGCCGTGGTATGGGCGTTATGGGCACCTGCGGTGCCGTTTCCGCTATGGCATATCTGGTTGGCCTGAAAGTTTCCGACGCAAATCTGGAAAAACCCCAGACAAAAGTTGACTGCTACGACACATTCAAAGCTATGAGCGAAATTTTCGCTAACAAAAACCAGTCCACCCTTTGCAGCGAACTGAAAGGTATGGGTACCGGCGTAGTTCTGAGAAGCTGTCAGGGATGTATGGCAGATGCCGCAGAAATCGTTGAAAAACATCTGCTGCAGGAAAACAAATAATCTCATCCAAAAACAAAAAGCCGAAACTTCTTATAATAAGGAAGATTCGGCTTTCTTTTTTTACTCAAATATCAGAAAAAGAGCTGATTTTCTTTTCTGGCTGCACAGACTTTGCTCAGTTTTTCTGTCAACATGCCAATGGCTGCTTCTGGCAGGCTTCTTGCCTTCTGGGTACATACGCTGATGCAGCCCATGCAGGATACGCAAAGGTCTTTATCTGTTGTCTTAGGATTATCTTTGGGAATGGCACCTACCGGACAGTGTGTCACACATCTGCCGCAGCCCTTGCAGGCATCGGATACCATAGGCACCAGACCGCCGCCATGACGTTCCAGATAAGGTCTATTACCTGGCAGTTCTGCACGCTTGGGTGCTCCTGTCAGCTTTTCTGCGATTTCTTTGCCAAACGCCTGAAGCTGTGTCTGGTCTTCTGCATTTGGTCTGCCTGCCCCAAACTGGTTTACGATGGAATGCTGTGTAACAGCGGCAACACCTGCCACTACGACGAAACCCTGGGCTTCCAAAGCATCCTGCAATTCCGCGAAGGTATCGTCAAATGCGCGGTTGCCATAGGTAACAACAGCCACTGCCGCTGTGCCATTGCCATGGAGGTTTTTGATTCGTTCCAGCGCTGTCAGAGGTACTCTGCCCCCAAAGGACGGTACGCCGCAAACCAGAACATCTTCTGCGCCCAGAGAAATTTCGGTGCCTGCTGCAGACAAAGGTGTCAGATCCGCTTCTTTTGCCATTTCGCCCAAACCGGCTGCCACAGAACAAACAGCTGTTTTTGTGGTGCCGCAAGGGCTGAAATATACTGCTGTGATTTTTTTCATATCTTCTCCCTCTTTTCCTTTTCAAATTAATTTTATTATAAACCTTTTTTCCTCTCCCACAACCAAAAGCCAATGATAAATGAATAGTATTTTCCTTGGTATTATGGTATGATAATGTTATATTAGAACCTCTTTTGCGGTTCCAATGACACAAACCTTTGGGAAAACCCCCATCAAAAGGAGGGATTTTATGGATTTTCAGGATATTATCATCAAAAAGCGTGACAAGCAAAAGCTGACAAAAGAAGAAATTTCCTTCTTCATTCATGGCGTCACAGACGGCTCCCTGCCGGATTACCAGATTTCCGCTCTGCTTATGGCCATTCTGCTCAACGGCATGGATGCGGAAGAAACGGCACAGATGACTATGGAAATGGCACACTCCGGCGCATTGTTCGATCTGAGCAGTCTGCCCGGTTTCAAAGTGGATAAACACAGCACCGGCGGTGTAGGCGACACCACCACGCTGATTCTTGCTCCATTGGTAGCCTCTCTTGGCGTGCCTGTGGTAAAAATGAGCGGTCGTGGTCTTGGTTTCTCCGGCGGCACCATTGACAAACTGGAATCCATTCCCGGTTTTCAGGTAGGCGTAACGGAAGAAGATGCGCTGACTTACGGCAAAACCAGCCATCTGGTACTTATGAGCCAGACGGATAACCTGACGCCTGCGGACAAAAAACTCTATGCCTTGCGGGACGTGACAGGCACCGTAGACAGCATCCCCCTCATTGCCGCCAGCATCATGTCCAAAAAGATTGCTGCCGGTGCAGACGGCATCGTTCTGGACGTAAAATGCGGCAGCGGCGCTTTCATGAAAACACAGAAAGACGCCGAAGCATTGGCACATATTATGGTAGAAATGGGACAACATGTAGGCAGAAAGGTCACCGCCATCATCAGCGGCATGGATCAGCCTCTTGGCATGTATATCGGCAATTCTCTGGAAGTTATGGAAGCCATGGAAGTCCTCAAAGGCAATGTAAAAGGCGACTTGCTGGAAGTTTCCCTGCTGTTGGGCGCACACATGCTCCTTTTAGCAGGTCGTGTCCAGACAGAAGCCGAAGGCAAAGCCCTGTTGCAGCAGCAAATTGACAATGGTGCAGGCATTGCCAAATTCCGTGAACTGCTCATCCAGCAAGGCGGAAATCCTGCCATCATCGAACAGCCTGACTTACTGCCCCTTTCCCCTTGTTCTTTGGAAGTCAAGGCGGAAAAAAGCGGTTATCTCACCCACATGGATACCGCAAAAATCGGGCGGGCATCTCAGGAAACCGGCGCAGGACGGGCTTTCAAGGAACAGCCTCTGGATTTCGGTGCAGGCATCATCACCAAAAAACGCCTTGGCGATTATGTGGAAGCTGGCGAAGTACTGGCAGTCATTTACAGCGCCACAGACAAAGCCTGTGCATCAGCGGCGGAATTTTTCCAGTCCGCACTGACCATCTCGGCAGAAAAAGCACCTCTGCCGCCATTGGTTTTGAACATCATTTCGGCATAAAGCAAACATTTATATAGAGAAAGGAAGCGATTGATTTGAAAAGAGCGATTATCATTGTATTGGACAGCGTAGGGATTGGCGAACTGCCTGACGCAGCCGATTTCGGCGATGTTGGCAGCAATACCTTAGTAAATATCAAAAAAGCAAGACCTGAAACTTCTCTGCCTAACATGGCAGCACTGGGTCTGGGCAACATTCAGGGGGAAGACATCCATCTGCTGGGCAAAGTGGACGCACCCAAAGGCGCATACTGCAAACTGGGTGAAAAATCCATCGGGAAAGACACCACCACAGGTCACTGGGAAAT
>CATZIM010000195.1 GCA_958420075.1 uncultured Clostridia bacterium
GGCAATCTTATCGCCGGGGCGGAATAATGTCAGAAGCAGTATGGCAAGGGCATTTTGGGCACCGGCAGTGATGGCAATGTTGGACAGAGAAACATCCATAGAAAAATGTTCTAACCATTTTTGAGCGGCGGCTCTTTGGTAAGGGGTTCCCATGGGGTAACTGTAATCCAAAAGGGCGGTGCCGCCTCTCTGGAGCACCTGTTCCATGACGGCATAGGTTTCTGTATTGAAAGCGTCTAAGGGTTTGATGATGCCCATTTCGATGTAAGAAGCTTCTTCTTTTTCATCGGCAATGGCAATGTCAATGGCAGCATTGGGAGATACAAAGGTACCCCGTCCGGTGATGCCGTAAAGGAGCCCCTTCTGGGTGCAGAGCTGAAATGCCCGTGTGATGGTGCTGAGGTTCAAATCCAGATAGTCCGCCAGTTCCCGTTGGGGCGGCAGCTTTGTGTGGGGCGGCAGTTTGCCTGTGAGGATGTCGTCCGTCAGCAAATCTGCCAATGCACGGTATTTGGGGGATGTCAGCTGTTCTTTCTCCGGTTTCCATGACATGGGGTAATCATCAAATGAATTGACAGGCATGAAAACACTTCCTTTCAAAATTGTATTGCATACAATGATTCGATTGCATGGCAAATTTTCAATCATTATAATCAGATTATAGAAAATGTATTGAGGGAAAACAAGAGAAGGAGGTTTTTTGATGAAGTATTTTGTGGTAGATGCATTTGCGGAGCATGTCTTTGGCGGAAATCCGGCAGGGGTTTGCGTGCTGGAAAAACCAATGGATGCAGAATTGATGCAGCGCATTGCAGCGGAAAATAATCTGTCAGAAACGGCTTTTGTATATGGTCGTGAAGCAGGAAAATACGACTTGAAATGGTTTACACCAAAGGCGGAAATTGACCTTTGCGGACATGCTACATTAGGTACGGCCTATGTGGTGGCAAATTTTGTGGATCCGGAAGTGGAAACCATGACTTTTTCCACATTGAGTGGGGAATTGACCGTTGTGCGGAAGGGGGCATATTTTGAAATGGATTTTCCCAGCCGGATGCCCAAACAGATACCTGTCACACAGGAAATGGAAGAAGCCATTGGTATGCCCATTGCAGGAGCTTATCTTTCCAGAGATCTTGTACTGGAACTAGAAAATGAAACTGCAGTGAAAAACTGTGCGCCGAATTTTGAAAAAATGCTGCACATGGAGCAGGGGCTGGGCTGTGTTGTTACAGCAAAAGGCAGTGAATGCGATTTTGTATCCAGATGCTTTTTCCCGAAATTGGGTGTCAATGAGGACCCTGTCACAGGCTCTGCCCACAGCAGTTTGATCCCTTTCTGGGCAGAACGGCTGGAGAAAAAAGAATTGATGGCAGAGCAGTGGTCAGAACGCGGCGGAAAGCTCCTCTGCGCAGATGATGGAGAACGGGTAAAGATTGCCGGAAAAGCCGTGCTGTATTTGCAGGGGGAATTGCTGCTGTAAAAGTAAAATAGAGCATGTTGGCATTTTTATAGGAAAACTAAAAGCTGAAATCCTTATGTGTAGGGCATTTCAGCTTTTTTGGTTTGAGATCGTTTCTTTTGAGGACAGCCAAAGACTGCATTTTTGGGTGAGAAGCAATAAAAAAAGACGCCGCAATATGCGGCGTCAAAAAAGAAATCTTATTCAGCAGCAGCTTCTTCAGCGGAGGAGAAGGACTGGGTATACAGTTCGTTGCCTTCGCCATCGAAGAATGTCAGTACTACGATTACAACGTCATTGGAAACGCTGTCTTTTACTGTTTTCGCAAGTTCATAATAAGATGCAGCGGATGCTTCTGTGCCTGCTTTCAGCGCTTCTGTCAGTTCAGAACGAGTTTCATCTGTTGCTACAACGTTGTCGATTGTGAAATCGTAATGCATTTCATCGCCTTCAGCATACAGTTTTACGCTGATACCCTGATCTTCATACTGTGCCTGCATAGAATCCAGCATGGTCTGAACTTCTTCGCCGTCAGCAGCGAAAGATTCTTCCAGAGAAAGCAGATCGCTGCCAGATGTTTCTTCGGAAGTTGTTGTTTCTGCAGTTGTGTCAGAAGTTGTTTCTTCCTGTGTAGCGCTGCCGCCGCATGCAGCCAAGGATACTGCAACGCACATCATAGTCAGCAAAGCAATAAGACGTTTTTTCATGGTTTGTGTTCTCCCTTCTAAAAATAAAGCATTATAGTTGTTCCATTTGGCAAGCCAAATGTCTTGTGAAAGGTTTGATGTCGTTTATGATATTATGAACGCAATACAAACATACACAAGATACTCATATTTTAATGAATAAAATGGATAATTACAATAGGGAAACATACGGTTTTCTATATCTTACAAAATAATGATTATGTATATATATGATTTCTGTAAAATATTGTCAGCAAAATGGAAGAAAACAGGATGAATTTGCAAGAGCGGCAGCGGTTGTGGTAGAATAAAGCATCAAAAAAGTATGATGAGGAAGGAATAATAAGTATGATCAATGTATTATTTGTGTGCCATGGCAATATTTGCCGTTCCCCTATGGCAGAATTTTTATTCAAAGATATGGTTATGAAAAAAGGACTGTCCAGAGAGATTTCCATTGCCTCTGCCGCAACCAGCAGAGAAGAAATAGGAAATCCTGTTCATAGAGGCACTGTGCAGAAACTGGCGGAATACGGCATTTCCACAAAGGGAAAATATGCCCGTCAGGTAACAAAACAGGATTATGCGGATTATGATTATATCATTTGCATGGAAAAATATAATCTGCGGGAGATCAAACGGATTCTGCCCACAGACCCGGAGGGAAAAATCTGCTGCCTGCTGGATTTTTCGGATCATCCACGTGATATTGCAGATCCGTGGTATACAGGAAACTTTGATGTGACTTATGACGATATTTTAGAAGGCTGTGAAGGGCTGCTGGCACATTTGCAGAAAGAATTATAAAATCAAAAACCGGAATTTCTGATTAACACAGGAATTCCGGTTTTTTCATTACGAGAGTTATCGAACAAAATTGGTCCAGACTTTTTCTTCTTTTTCAGGTTCGGGAACACCAGCCTGTTTGCCAGCTTCGATACATTTCAAAAGCCAAGCCATATTTCTGCCCAGAATCCGCATGGTCTGCATGCCTTCCAGATCCTGTTTGACTTCTTCCGGAGTATTGCCGTGAACCATGTTCCAGTAGCTGGATGTGACGATGGGCATGCCTTTGATGGCAAAGTACTTGTTGATTTCATCAAATGTTGCTGTTGCGCCGGCGCGTCTGCAGCTGATGACAGCAGCACCAACTTTTCCGCTGAAATCTCTGCCGTAAAAAGCTCTGTCCAGGAAGGAGATCAGAGCGCCTGCAGCGGAAGCGAAGTGTACGGGTGTACCAAATACAAAGCCGTCTGCGTCAGCTGCTTTTTCAAGAAATTCGTTGACACAGTCGTTGCGGAAGCATCTGTCCGTTTTTTTACAGTAGCCGCAGTCGATGCATCCGGCAACAGGATCGTTGCCCAGCCAGAAAATTTCTGTTTCAATGCCGTTTTGTTCCAAAGCGTCTGCAACTTCACGCAGTGCTGTATATGTGCAGCCTTCTTTATGAGGACCGCCGTTTACCAATATCACTTTCATGGAAAAATCCCTCCTTAATTGTGTTTTGCATGCTTTTAATTATAGCACGATTTCATAGGAACACAATAAGTTCCATGAAAGGGAGGAAATTCAGCTTTAGGAAGAACGGCGGAGTTTTAATATGGTCAAGTTGAATTCGCCGTCTGTGGCATTGGCTGAGCCGGAATAGTTGAAGGAAAGTGTGGTGGCTGCAGGGGCATACAGTATCAAATATGCAGAACCGCAGGCAGTGGAGCCATTGGTAGCGGTGGCAAAATAAACGCCTGTTTCCAAATGTGAGGTTCCGTTATAAGATGGCGTGATTTGCAGATAGTTGGCAGTGGAAAACAGCGCGGATATTTTATAGGAAATCAGGTAATATCCGGGTGCAAGAGAAATTTGTTCCAGACTGGTCTGCGTGATGTTTCCGGTAGGGTCCTGCACATCAGGAAAAAAAGAAAGCTGCGTACCGCGGACGAGAGGAAACTGGGTGTTGATATAAGAGGCAAAGATATCATCGGGGATAGGACCCGTAGGACCAGTCGCCCCCGTTGCACCAGTCGCGCCAGTTGCACCTGTAGGCCCTATTTCACCGGTAGCCCCAGTGGGACCTGCTTCGCCCGTAGAACCCGCAGCCCCTGTCGCGCCCGTAGCTCCAGTGGGACCTGCTTCGCCCGTAGAAC
>CATZIM010000196.1 GCA_958420075.1 uncultured Clostridia bacterium
TTTCATAATCCTTATCGTATTTTTCGCTGAAATTCAGCCATTCGTCTGTGGGTTTTGCAGGAGAACGGTATGTCACCTTCACCAGTTCATCCGTATCCATCATATAGAAATTATCATCTTCTGGGTCATGGACTTCTACTTTTGCTTTGTTATAGATATTCACAACCCCGTCACTTCCTCTGGCTTCATCCACATACAGCACATGACCTGCAGGATAAACTTCCAGAAAAACGCTATCCTCTAAATTGATGTCACCACGGTATACATAAATAACGCTGGAGGAAGCGCTTGTGGTTCGTACCACCAAATCATCATTGCCTCGTACGGTCAAATCCCCCTCAGCATAAATGGCATGCAGACCGTATCCATCCACATTGATTTCACTGTCCCCATCCAGATACAAAACACTGTCCTCTGGCAGGCAAATCGCAGCTTCTCTGCCATTGGTATTGCTTTCATCAGCATTTATATATAACCCATCAATGGACAATATTCTGCCATCAGCATCCCAATCCCAGCCATCACCGCTGACATCTTCATCACATGTGCGGAAATCATAGTCCAAAATATCATTTTCTGCCGCCAAAGCTATCTGGGGCGCTACTCCCATAAGCATCGCCGCCGCAATCCCTGCACAAAGTATTTTTTTCTGTTTCATGTTCATTCCTCCTTTGCATCTCTTTTTTTCATCATACCATATTTTCCCTTCATTTGGCGTTACGGTTTTTTAACATTTTAGACGCAAAAATGTTTCTTTCGTTCCCTCTTTGAAAAAACTTTTGGAAAGCTGGTAATTTTGTCTGTTTTCTTTTATAATAAGAGATTAGGAATGAGATAGAAAGAGAGGACATTTATGAAATATATCAATGAATTGCACGAAGGTGAAAACATCATCGAACATTATCTGTGCAAGAGCAGACAGACCATGAAAAGCCGCAACGGCAAGAATTATCTGTCTTTGAAATTGCAGGATAAAACCGGTATGGTGGACGCCAAAGTCTGGGATCTGAACAATGACATCCAAAGTTTTCAGGAAAACGACTTTATCAAAGTAGATGCTTTTGTCACCACATTCAACAATGAACTGCAGCTCAATGTCAAACGCATTCGCCGCAGTCGCGAAGGGGAATACGATCCTGCGGATTTTGTCCCCAGCACCGACAAAAACATCGATGAAATGTATGATCAGCTCATGGGTTATATCAAAACCATGAAAAATCCCTATCTGAAAAAACTGCTGGAAGAAATCTTCCTGCGTCATCCTGTCATCAGCAAGGAATTCAAGTACCATTCTGCGGCAAAAGCCATGCACCACAGCTTCCGCGGCGGTCTGGTGGAACACACATTGTCTGTCACACAGCTTTGTGATTTTCTGGCACCTCGTTACAGCTATGTAAATCGCGATATTCTCGTGGCATCTGCCATGCTTCACGATGTCGGCAAGGTGCTGGAACTCTCTGACTTTCCTACCAATGACTACACCGACGATGGTCAGCTTCTGGGCCATTTGATCCTGGGTTCCGAACTTATTCGGGATGCCGCTGCTAAAATTGATGGATTTCCCAAGCGTCTGGAATCTCTCATGAAACACTGCATGCTGTCCCATCACGGGGAGTATGAATATGGCTCTCCCAAACTGCCTTCCACACCGGAAGCTTTTCTGCTCCACTGCGCAGACAATCTGGATGCCAAAACAAAAATGATCGAAGAAGCCCTTGCGGCAGACAGCACGCAGGGTCACTGGGCTGGTTATAACCGCATGCTTCAGCGCAACCTGAGCCGTTCCGACTTTGAATAAGCAGGTGGAACCATGGCAAAGGAAACCCTTTCCGCACATGAACTAAACAAATATACCTACTGCCCGTATCAGTGGTATTATGAAAAAATATACGGCAGAGCTGAGCTGCGCCGTATGCGCAAAGAATATCTGGAAGAACTTGGTCTGGAAGATTCTACCACAGCCAATTTCGTTCGAGGTGAAGCTTTTCATAGAAAGCTTTACCGCCAGTATCGCCTGCGGCAGCTTCTCTGGAAAATCCTTATTCTTGCCGTATTTGTGCTGATACTTGTTTTTTGGGTGATGCAGTATGTCCATGCTTGAAAAAATCACCGCGAATTGGCTCTCCTTTGGCATTCTGTTTTTGCTGATTCTATTGGCGTTTCTTCTGCTTTGGCGGACACGCCGTCCACATCTGCAAAAACAGCCTCGGAAAGACATCATGCCAGGTTTTACCTTGATTTACGCTGACCAAAAACAGTCTGGGAAAAAGAGCGAAGGCTTCGGAAGGCTGCTCTACTCCGCAAAGTACGATCTGCAGGGAAAACCTGACTATATTTTCAAAAAAAGGCTGGGCGGTGCTATCGTTCCTGTAGAACTGAAAAGCGGCTCTATTAAAGACGATTCCCTGCCCCATCCGGGAGATTTATTACAGCTGGCGGCCTACTTCCTTCTTTTGGAGGATATTTACGGCAAACGCCCGCCTTACGGTTGGCTGAAATACAGCGATTATATGTTTTATGTGCGAAATACCAGAAAATTGAGAAAAGAAGTGAAACAAACCATGGCAGACATGCGGAAAATGCTGGAAGACGGCGAAGGTACGCCCAACGCCAGCTTTGTCACCTGCCGCCACTGCATCTGCAACGGCACCGTCTGTCCCTATGGTCAATATCATAGAAACGGAGGGGAAGTATGAAACTTCCTGTTGAAAAAAATCAGACCTACACCATGTCCATTACAGACATTGGCACCAATGGCGAAGGCATCGGACGCATTGACGGCTATACGGTCTTTGTGGAAGGCGCTCTGCCGGAAGAGGTCATCAAAGTCCTCATCGTCAAAACAAAAAAACATTTTGGTTACGGGAAGCTGTTGGAAATCTTAGAGCCTTCCCCCCATCGTGTAACCCCTGTCTGTCCTGTAGCAGCAAAATGCGGCGGTTGTCAGCTGCAGCATCTTTCCTATGAAGGACAGCTTGCTTTCAAAACAAAAAAAGTCAAAGACCATCTGGAACGCATCGGTGGTTTTTCCGGCATTTCCGTAGGCTATGCCAAAGGTATGGAAGAACCCTGGCGTTACCGCAACAAAGCCCAGTTCCCTGTGGGCGGCAAAACTGGTGAACCGGAAATCGGCTTTTATGCCAAACGCAGTCATCGTATCATCGACACCCCAGTATGCATGCTGCAAAACAAAATCAACGACCAAATCGTGAAAATCATTCGTGCATTTCTGGCAGAATACGAAATTCCCCTTTATGATGAAACCATTCATCGTGGTTTGGTACGGCATATCCTTACCCGTATTGGCAGACGCACAGGCGAAATCATGGTTTGTCTGGTAGTAAACGGCAGAAAACTGCCTCACTGCGATGTACTTGTGGAACGTTTGCGTGAAATCGAGGGCATGACATCCATCGTATTAAATGTTAACACTGCCCAGACCAATGTCATTTTAGGAACAGAAGTCCATGTCCTTTGGGGTAAGGAAACCATTCGTGACTACATTGGAGATGTTCAATTTGAAATTTCTCCCCTGTCCTTCTATCAGGTAAATCCTCTGCAGACACAGGTACTTTATCAGACGGCTCTGGATTTTGCGGAGCTGGAAGGAAACGAGACAGTACTGGATTTGTACTGCGGCATTGGTACCATTTCCCTGTTCTTTGCCCAGAAAGCAAAACATGTTTTTGGCGTAGAAATTGTACCGGAAGCCATTGCCGATGCCAAAAGAAATGCTGCTCTTAACGGCATGAACAACGCAGATTTTGCCGTTGGTGCCGCAGAAGATGTGATTCCCAGACTTTATGAGGAAAAAGGCATCACCGCCGACGTTGTAGTGGTAGACCCTCCTCGGAAAGGCTGTGACAGCGTCTTGCTGGATACCATTGCTGCCATTTCTCCCAAAAAAGTGGTTTATGTTTCCTGCGATTCTGCCACATTGGCACGGGATCTGGCATATCTTTGTCCAAAAGGCTATACCATCGAAAAGGTACAGGTGGTAGATATGTTTCCTCATACGGTACATGTGGAAACTGTTGTTTTACTGTCTAAAGTTTCCCATTGATATTTGTAAAATCATAAAAAAGCATCAGGATAACCTGATGCTTTTTTCATGCAATTTCAATTCTTTATTCCCAAACCATTTCCGGATGTTCCGCATCCAAAAATCCTACCAATGTTTCACAGCCAAATACATCTTTCAGTTTCTGTTCCAGTTCATCTCTTGCTGCCAAAACTTCTGCTTTGTTAAAGTCTGTAAAACCATCAATAGGGAAAAATAC
>CATZIM010000197.1 GCA_958420075.1 uncultured Clostridia bacterium
CGATACAGTTTATTTTTATAATGGAGATAATATCCGCCTTGGTGAATCATTCCATCACGTCCCTTTCTTCTAATAGTTCACTGCCCTTTGGCAACACAAAGGAAAGTCCGCCTTTTTCCACTGTCACTTCCAAATGGGTAAAAGGCACGATCTCCCCGTCCATGCTCAGCTTCTGGGTTTCTTTTGCGTGAATATGTACCCGTGTGCAGCAGTCCTGAAATACCAGTTTTTCCGCCGCAGGTTCCTGCAAATAAGTCCCCTTGCGGAAGGCTCCTACCAAGTGGAGGAAACGCCATCTGGATACTTTCCGCACTGCTACCAGCTCCAGTTTGCCGTCGTTGATTTTCGCCATAGGTGCAGGACAAAATCCGCCGCCGTAAAACTTGCCGTTGGCAAGGGCAGTCAGCAAAAATTTTCCCTTGGCTTCCTTGCCATTATCCGTACGGAAAGAAAGGTCTTTCCCCATGGGACGGCAGAACAGCACCGCCACCGCCAGCACATAAGCCAAAGGCCCCGCAACAAAAGGGATTTTCTTCAGCTTTGCCGCCTGTGCCACCACAGCGCTGTCAAAGCCCGTATTTGTCATGTTTACCACACGTCTGCCGTTTACCTGCAATACATCTATGGCAACGGCTTTCCCTGCCACCTGTGCAGCAATATCCTGAAAGTTTTCCATATTGGTAAAATTCCGCAGAAAATCGTTGCCTGTTCCCGCAGGAATCAGCGCAACTTCGCATTCCGGAAATTTTTTCAGCCCATTGACTACCTCATTAAGGGTACCATCCCCGCCGCAGGCATAAAACCGGGCAGGCCCTTTCTTTGCCATATACCGCACATAAGCCATGGCATCTCCCACGCCTTTTGTCTGATAGATGGTAAAAGGCAGTCCTTCCCCTTCCATATATTCCCGGATGGCAGGCACCAGCTTGGCCGCTTTCCCCTGACCTGCTGCCGGATTGATGATAAAGTAATGATGCATCGCGCACCTCCTGTCTTGTCTTACAGAGTACCACATTTCCAAAAGGCTGGCAACGCATAAAAAAGAACCCTTTCCAAGCTGTTTTCCGCAAAAAACCTTGTAAAATCCCCATAAAAATACAATAGCTGAAATCCTTTTGGTTTCAAGGATTTCAGCTATCTTTGCTTTCTTGCGGAATAGAAAATATTTTTTTCTCAAGATTCCATCTGTTTGCCCAAAAATCCTGCGGCAGTCTGTGCCAGTTTTCCTTCCACTTCACCCATTTTCTGCTCTTTGGAAAGAAACAGCACTGCCCCCAGCGCATCACCTTCGGCAATGATGGGCACCATCAACTGATAAGGGTATTCGCTGCCGTCACCGTCATGGAGCACCGGTACAAACTGTCCGTCCCCAGCTTCTGCCGCAAAAGGTGTGCGCTTGTTGATGCATTCTTCCATTTCCGGGCTAATGCGTTTTTCCAGAAAATCTTTTTTCGCCCCGCCGGAGACGGCAATGACCCGGTCTTTATCCACGATACAGGTCACATGTCCCGCTGTCTGGGCAAGGCTTTCGGCGTATTCCTTAGCGAATGCCCCCAGTTCCCCAATGGGAGAATATTTCTTCAAAATGATTTCGCCTTCTCTATCTGTGAAAATTTCCAAAGGGTCGCCTTCCCGAATTCTGAGTGTGCGGCGGATTTCCTTTGGAATGACTACTCTTCCCAAATCATCGATTCTTCTGACAATGCCAGTTGCTCTCATGTTGTTTGTCCTCCTCTGTGTCCAACCTCCGTCGGTCGGTTGTTCGGAGTTATTATGAACCAAAGAACGCACATTTATGTAAAAATACGATTTCTTTCCGCAGATGGAGATTTTTTCCGTTTTTTCATTTTCTTCGTAATTTCCACAAAAACGCCCAGGAAATTTCTTCCCTGAGCGCTTTTCGTATCTGTTGCCGCAAAAAATTGTTTCTTCTCTTCGTAGATTACAGGAAATCACTTTCCTCCGGATCGGAAAAGTTAGAAACAGATTCTGCAATCATTTTTTCAATGGCAACTGCTTCTTCAGCTGCTTTTTCTTTCTCCATTGCTTCTGTTGCCGCTTCCACAGCCGGTTTTGTCAGAAGGTTTTCTTCTGCCGCCGGACTATCTGCCTTCAAAATTTCCGCAAAGTCCTTAAATTTCTCCGCTTGTTCTGGTGACAGGGATGCCTGCCGCAGATTCAATGTGCCTTTGGGTGTGCCGTTGACAGTGCCCCGGAAGGTACGTCCATCCAGTTTCGGGCTGCCCATCAGAATCAGTTCCAATTCTTTTGCGCTGCCTTTGTTCTGTTCACCAAGGAATTCAGAAAGAGATGCCTGATCTTCCACAGTAACCGTCACTTTGCCATCCACGGTGCTGTTCATATATGCGCCGGCAACTTCCGCTTCTGCTGTGCCTTTGACTCTGATTTCCACATTGCCTTTCAAGGTTGTGCCTCCGCTGCCGCTGCCATAGAGGGCAAATTTGCCGCTTTCCACAGAAAGCACAGGGTTTGCCGTGATTTCTTTTTCCGCTGCATCGTGGGCAGTTCCCGCAAAAATAGAGCGTTTGGTGAAGCTGAATGGTGTTTCCACATCTGCGCCAATGGTAACAGAATGCCCATTGCCATAAATGCGATTGACATCGTACACAACATTCTCAAATGTAATATCTGCCTTCGCTTCCATGACGCCGCCTTTGATTTTGCATTTGCGCTCATCCCCGGAACGGATGGTGCAGGAAACGGAAGGGAACGCGTCTTTTTCCTGCAATTCCACATCATCCCGCAGAATGATTTCTCCGCTGCCTGCTTCCTCAAGGGCACTAACGGCTTCTTTCCATGTGCCATATTTGCTGCCGTTGACTTCAAAGGCTTCTTTTCCCACGGCTTTCACGAAAGACAGATCTTTTCTTGCCGTAGGAGACCAGTTGCTTTCTCCCACCTTTGCCGCCGCCCGGATATACAGTGTACCGCCTTTCGGATTTTCCATGGTCAGTGTCAGAGGTTTTTCATAAAGGACTTTATGTTTTTCAAAGTCAGACAGTTTTCCGCTGGTCAGGTCGTTGCTGTTATCTACCACATAATAGATTTCCGCTCCATCAGTGGCGCATGTGATTTCCACAGTCACTTTGTCAGCATTGCTGTAATTGCCCTGCTTTGGTGTCACCGTAATAACAGGTTCCGCCGCCACAGAACCCTCCTGCAGTGCCGCCTGAACAGCCGCAAGAACTTTTCGGCTTTCTTCCTCATGACCGGAAACAGGTGTCACGCCTTCCACACCCTGTTTCAGATAAATCTGACTGAACAGTTCCGGCAAAAAGGCAGCGTATGCTTTTTCGCTGGCATCATCCAGACGGATTTTGGTCAGATAGTATTTCTGGTCGAAATTGGGGCTTTCAAACTCCACTCTTGCGGTGATCCCTTCCGCCTTTCCGCTGAACTGCCCCAGTTCATAGGAATGCTTCGGATTGGGATTGGCAAAAACATATCTGCCTGTCACGATTTCCGAGCGTTTTCCATCCTGAAAAGCTGCTGCTTTCAGCAAAATCACTCTGCCGTCAGCATATGTTTCGCTTTCCGCCTTCAATTCCGCGCCGGAATCCTCATGGAAAATGGGATCTTTGGAGGGTGTAGGGCTTTCTTCCGTAGGCTCACTGCCATCTGTGGTATAGTGGATGACTGCCCCTTCCGGCGCTTTCATGGTAACAAAAATAGAATTGATTTTTCCATTGGGTGCTACCTGTCTGGTGCTCTGGAAAGTGGGCGGCGCAATTTCCCCCGTGCCTTCTCGTATAGGCTTGCTGCGCAGGGCATCAATGACTGCATATTTTACCGCATCACTGGACAGGGTCGCGCCGCTGATGGCATCCACCTTTTCCTCTTCCTTCTCAGAAGGTGTGGTGCGTGCCTTCAGCACCTCCTCTAATGTCTTTCCTTTCAGTTTTTCCGGCATACCGTTTGTTCCCATGACATCGCCGCCCAGCCAGAAAGATTCGTCAATGGTGCCGGGAATCTCCGTGCCGTTGTCTTCCAGCAGGGCAATCCTGCCATTTACCGTGGTCACGCGCACCTTTACGGTATAGGGCTTGCCTTCATTGCCCTTGCACTCCGCCTGCCCTGTGTATACCTTTGTACCTGTCCCCAAAGGCGGGATTTTCACGAAAGTCAAAGGGATTTCCAGAACTTTTGACCACTTTCCGTCTTTCTGGGCTGCTAGCTTCAAAGAAATGGTTTTATCGGCATCATTCCCATTCCCATTCAAAGACAGTGTCGGCTGGTTCAGTTTTTT
>CATZIM010000198.1 GCA_958420075.1 uncultured Clostridia bacterium
CCCCAAAGAGGTTCTTTGCATATCAGACTGTAAATCACCAGAACAGCAGCGCTGAAAAAATAACTGAGTGTGGAATATGTTACAGCAGACAAATCTTTCCTTACTTTTTCACCAATAAAGAAATAGAGCGCAATAATACCGGCTGCTACAAATGCGAGAATATCTCCTAAAAGGCTTTTTCCGCTGATCTGAAAATCACCAGATCCAATGATGACACTGCCGCATAAAGCAATGAAACACCCCATAATGGCAGTTCGCTTTAGCTTTTTATGACTTATGCAACGTTCCAGAGCCAGCGCAAAAAGGGGTTGTAGGCACACAAGGACAGTGGAACTGGCTACTGAGGTAAAGCGCAGGGATTCAAACCAAAGCACATAATGCAGTGCCAGAAAAAGTCCTGCGGAAACAATCAGCTGCCATTGATGGGCAGTGATTCTTTTGATTTCCTGCCGATTTTCTCGGCGGCATATGAGAAAGGGAAGCAAAACCACTGCTGCAAGAAACAGGCGATAAAAAGCGGTGACTGAAGATGGCGCCTGAGCGGTTTTTACAAAGATCGCTGATGTAGACAGGGCAAATACGCCGGCAAACAGTATTAAATATGTTTTAAAGTTCATGGATAAGGTACCTCCGTTGTTTATACGAATAAAACAAATGCAATATTATTGTAAGACTTTTATAATGAAGAAACAATGCTGGAAAGAGGATAATGAAGAAAAAACCGCTTGAAGGTGTATAGACGCGTTTTCGTCAGAGTTTGTTTTCATCTTTTCAATGCTGGAGTACATTTCCTATAGAGTGGATAGGAGCCTTGAATAAATGGTATATGGCTGATTCCATACGTTTTTTAACAGGGCGATGTTGGGAAAGCAAACATGTATCTAAGATTAAAAAATAGAATCAGATTGGAAGATATTACTTTAGAAACTGCTTCAAAAAATAAAAATAGCTGGAATCCTTGAAAGAAAAAGGACTCCAGCTATTTTATTTTATGGGGAATTGTCTTTGCTGTTCATTCCTGCATCACCATGAAAGCTTTTGATGTGGATTCAATGGCAAAGGTCGATTCCTTAATCCAAACTGTATTATGCCATATGCATCATACGGAAAATCAGGCTTTTATACTTTTCCAATAAGGACTCAAGAGCTTCCGAATTGTACTCTCTATACAAGGTTGGATTCTGCAATGAGCGTGAAGTGGAAGTATTGATGAGTCGAATCAGTTCTTTGTCATGAATGATATACAGGTGAGGGCCAATCCCGGTTTCATAAGCGCTGTAATTCTTCAAAAATATCTTTTTGTCATTGGCATAAACGGAAATATGCGGCATAAAGTCGCTGGCAAATATATTTTCATCCAGAATGACAAATTTAATGTTCGGATTCTTTTTGGATACCTCAATGATGTTTTTGATATGGGCAATTCTTTCCTCAACCTGGAGTTGATAGTGGATATCCGTATAATAGATTTCTCCTGATGTAATGTATTCATATAAAGAGGAAAGGAGAAAGAAAAAACAGATTTCCTGATTTTCAAAAATTTCTTCCCATGTGATCTGCAAAGTACGGATCATGGATTCCGTGATGTCCAGTTTGGGAGAAGATTTCGCTGTGTCTACAATATGATCAATGGTTTCCGGCGGCAAAAGAAACTCAAATCCATAAGTGTTAAAAAAGTGGAATTTGCTGCCGGAATAAAATTCTGTTCGATAAGAACGATTGATTTCTTTTGATGTGCAGGAACGCAGCAAAAGATCTTGGGAAGTGATCTTCTGAGAGAAGAATGAAAACAGCGTTTTTACATCATTGGGATTTGTGATGTTTACGGAAAAATCCAGATTGCCGTTTTCGTCTATTGACAATATGTCAGCAAAGGCATCTTCAACTACAATGGCATTGGTTTGTTTCAGATTTTTACCATTATAGAATTCAAAAAATACAGTTTTGTTTTTGCTCAACAAAAGATAAAGCTGTTTCATGTAATACGCCGGGTTTCTCTCAAATTCCTCCAAATCCAGCGCAGCCAGACAACGAATGCGATTTTGTGGGCTTTTTGACACCATTTCCAATGCATTTAAGTATTGAAAAGATTTACAAATATCAATGGTCCATACAATTGTCAGTTCTTTTTCCGTCTGCAGCAGGGTCTGACGAATATTGCGAATCATATTTTCCAAAACCTGTGTGTGAGAAAAAAGGTTGCTTTCCATGGTTGGTTTCAATACTTGCGCAGACTTACTGTCCTGTGTAGAGGAGTGGCGATAACAGACACTCAGAGCCGATTCAATGGAATCAGCTAAAAAATCAAAAAGTTCTTCAGCATCTGTTTCTTTTCTTTCAATCATATCAGAAAAAGAAATGAAAAAATCTTCTACCCGATCCTGCATCACAATTTCGTTTGCAAATACCTTAGACAATTTTTTGTTGATGACTGAGATGGTGCGTGTTGTTGGAAGAATTCCTTTATTGCACCATTTACTGATATAGGAAATGTCATAACCTGTTTCGTTGGCAATGACCATAATTTTTGTGTTGGTAAAGATAATCAGTTTTTTTAAGAATTCACCATATGTCATATTGTTTTCCCCCAAAAGTTCTTCGTGGCATGTCATGCGAAAGCGGAAGTATCTGCATTTGCTGCATTGTTTAAATGAAATATCCCCCAATATTTTATTCAACAACTGCGTTTTTTACAGCAGGTTTTAAGATGCTCTTGTTATTTCATTCTGCAAACAGTTGAATTTTTCCAGTCAAATATTCAATTTTGTCATTCAAATATGTTCAAATTCAACTGTTTTTGTGATAGTGAGTTGATGAAATTATAGCACAGCTTTTGCAGTATGGCAAAAAGTTTTTCGAGATTTCATGACAAATTTTACTGATTTAATCAAGTTTATCGAAAAAAGTAAGATTTATTTAATAATATTGAAGTTTCATTTGAATTTTTGAATCAAAATCGGTCAATATAATGTGTTTTTTTTCAAACAAACATATGGATATAATAGGAAATACAAAACAGCAATGCTGCTGGTGATGTTCGCCAGAGCAATTGATGTAAAACGATTGTAAAACATGAACAAACAGATTTTATGATTTTGGAGGGAAAACTTATGAAACCAATGAGAATGCACCATGTAGGTATTGTACTGCCAGAAAAGAGCTACGCACAGGATCTGATCGATATGTTCGGTCTGGAAGTGGATTACACAGGATTTGTAAATGCATATTCTGCAGACCTGATTTTCACAAAATACGGCGAAAAAGAAAGTCCCATTGAATTTATCATTCCCAAAGAAGGGGTACTGACAAAGTTCAATAACGGCAAGGGCGGTATCGCTCATGTAGCTTTTGAAGTAGACGACATTGAATCCTGCTCTAAAGAATTGATCGAAAAAGGTTTTGAAATGCTGGAAACAGAAGCGGTAGAAGGGACAAGTGATATCATTGTCAATTTCCTGAGACCCAAATACTCCCATGGTATTTTGGTTGAGTTGGTTCAGACAGTAGGCGAAATCCAGAGAGACTAACGGATTCTAAGCAGCGCGAAGGCTGGTGCTTCGGTCAGAGCGCTGCTTTGGCTTCAAGAAGGAGGTCGTAATATGCTTCAGTTATTTATGGCAATTTCACCGATTCTCATTGTTATGATTGGTATCGTCGGATTGAAAAAGCCTGCCACAATCGTTTCTGCAATCGCACTGATTTATACCATATTTGTTACCATGTTTTATGGGAAATTCAAACTGGAAAACGCAGTTCTTTTCTCAGAAACAACAAAAGGGATCATTGAAGGGGCAAAAATGGTATTTATGATCTGGTCAGCCTTTCTTATTTTGAATATGCTGATCAACACCGGTGCCATGGACAAGATCAAAGAGATCATTGCCAATCTGACATTGGATAAGCGGAAACAGTTTATCATCATTGCATTTTGTTTTGGCGGATTTCTGGAAGGGGTCGCTGGCGCTGGAACACCGGCAGCCATCGCAGCTCCATTCCTGGTGGCTCTTGGTATTCCACCCGTATTTGCGATTGTTGGCGCACTTGTTTTTAATGGAATTGCCGCATCCCTTGGAGCAGCGGGGCTGACAACCATTGGCGGTTTCGCAGCATTCCTGGATGTTGTAGATGTGATGGATATTTCAAAATATACCTCCTTCATCCATTTCTTTGGTGCATTGTTGGCACCAATTTTGGTACTTGTTATTTTGTGGGGCAAAAAGGCGCTGGATAAAGGGATTGTTAAGTTTGCACTGACAA
>CATZIM010000199.1 GCA_958420075.1 uncultured Clostridia bacterium
ATGCCTTTCAAAGAAAAAGGAAGAAAGGGCACAGCCAGTAAACATAAAAAGATAAGCCAAATCTGGTAATGTCTGCGAGGTGACAATATGTTTCTGCAGACACGTTTCAGCAGGAACAACATGCCAATAATTCCACAGAGATAGATGTTGCAGATCAGAAAACGAATCATAAATAGAAACATATTATTCGCCTCCTTTTCTGGAAAGAAGCGTACGCAGCTCTTCAATATCTGATTTTGATAATTTGTCATCTTCCAGATATGCAGAAACCATGGCGGAAATATTGCCATTAAAATAGCGGTTTAAAAAAGAATCGCTTTCCTGTTTGAGATAATCCTGTTCTTGAATCAGGGGTGTATACACAAATACACGACTTTGTTTTTCATACGTGATGGCGCCTTTTCCTGCAAGACGTTTAATGAGTGTATGAATGGTTTTGGGGCTCCAATCGGTACACTGCAATAATTTATCTGTGATTTCATTGGTGTTGATAGGTGCGTATTTCCATATGACTTTCATTACTTCATATTCTGCTTCCGAAATTTGGGGAAGTTTCTTCATAAATCTCACCACCTTTTAATCTTACAACTGTAATATATATTATAATTTCTGTTTTGTTATAAGTCAATTTAGAAAAGCTTATTGAGATATGTTTGATATGTTTGATATGTTTGATATGTTTTTATCAAAAAAATAGATGAAAATATATTTCCGAAGGCTACAAGTATATGGTACTAAGATGCTGGAATCATAAGGTTTTATAGGGATAAGAAGGCAAAACGGGAATTGAAGATTTCCAAATTTTAGATGGACAAATGTGTGCAGATGTGTTATATTGTTGGCGGATGGTATTCGGAAAGAAGCTGTACCGCAATTACTTTATTTTTTATGATGATTCAGGATCGTATTGATGACAAGCGATACCGGAAATGACAGATTTTTTATGCCATCACTACCCGGAGAGGAGTGAAGGGCATGAAAGTTGGTTTTATTGGTGCGGGGAAAGTCGGTTTTTCCCTGGGAAAATATTTGAAGACCCATGGCGTAGATGTAGTGGGTTATTACAGCAAAACACCAGAATCAGCCAAATCAGCAGCAGATTTTACAGAAACAAAAGTCTATGACGCTATTGCTGACATTGTGCAGGATAGTGACACACTTTTTGTGACAGTACTGGATGGACAAATTTGTATGGTTTGGGATAGCATAAAAAATCTGGATATAAAAAATAAAAACATTTGTCATTGCAGCGGCTCGATTTCATCAGCCGCTTTTTTTGATGGCGAAAAACTTGGTGCATCCGTATATTCCGTACATCCGCTATACGCTGTAAGCAGCAAATATGATACATACAAAGAATTGGGACAGGCTTATTTTACGCTGGAAGGCTCGGCAGACCATCTGCAGGAAATGAAAGACATGCTCCAGGATGCTGGCTGTAAAGTCATTGTGATGGACAGCGAAAATAAATCTCTGTACCATTGCGGGGCTGTTGTTGTCAGCAATTTGGTAACAGGGCTCTATTCTTTGGGCGTACATATTTTGGAAAACTGCGGTTTTGAAGAGAATGATGCGCAAAAGGCTTTGATTCCACTGTTTTTGGGCAACGCACAGGCTGTTGCAGAAAAAGGGCCTGTTGATGCCCTGACTGGACCAGTGGAACGGGCAGATGTTTCTACCATTGAGAAGCACATCCAGTCTATTCAAAACATCTCTGATGCAAAAGCGGGTGCAGATTTAATGAAAATCTATCTTCTTTTGTCAGAGCAGTTATTGGCGATAGCAGGAGAAAAACACCCGGAAAGGGACTATGTAAAAGTTGCGGAGGTTATCGATGATGAAAAACACAGTATCCACATTTAGAGAACAGAAGGCAAAAGGCGAAAAAATTTCCATGCTCACTGCTTATGACTATTCCACAGCAAAACTGATGGACGAAGCAGGCATCAACGGCATTCTCGTTGGGGATTCCCTGGGAATGGTTATGTTGGGCTATGAGGATACACTCCCTGTGACCATGGAAGATATGATCCACCACACAGCAGCTGTATGCCGTGGTGCGAAAAACACATTGGTAGTAGGGGATATGCCTTTTATGTCTTATCAGGTATCCGTTGAAGAAGCTGTTTACAATGCAGGCAGACTCATGAAGGAAGGCAGATGTCAGGCAGTGAAACTGGAAGGCGGCGCAAGTGTATGCCCTCAGATCAGAGCTATCACAAACGCATCCATCCCTGTTATGGCGCATATTGGTCTGACACCTCAGTCCATCAACGCTTTTGGCGGTTTCAAAGTACAGGGCAAGAGCGAAGAAGCAGCGAAAAAACTGCTGGAAGATGCCAAAGCCGTAGAAGAAGCAGGTGCTTTTGCAGTGGTACTGGAATGTGTTCCTGCAAAACTGGCTGAACTGATTTCTAAATCCATTTCCATTCCCACCATTGGTATTGGTGCAGGTGCAGGATGCGATGGCCAGATTCTGGTATATCAGGATATGTTGGGACTGTTCTCTGACTTTACACCGAAATTTGTAAAGAAATACGCAAATGTTGGAGAAATGATGACACAGGCGTTCCGGGATTATATTGCGGATGTGCAGGAAGGCTCTTTCCCAGCTCCCGAACACACCTTTGCCATTTCTGAAGACGTCATCAAAAAGTTGTATTAAGGAGAAGAAAAATGAATATTGTAAAAACCATTTCTGAAGTAAGAAACGAAGTAAAGAACTGGAGAAAACAGGGGTTGTCCGTTGGTCTGGTACCTACTATGGGTTATCTGCATGAAGGTCATAAGAGCCTCATCGAAAGAGCTTGCAAGGAAAACGATAAAGTGGTTGTCAGTGTGTTTGTCAATCCCACACAGTTTGGTCCCGGTGAAGACCTTGCCACATACCCCAGAGATATTCACAGAGATGCGGCTCTCTGCGAAGATGCAGGCGCTGCGTTAATTTTCAATCCTGAACCGGAAGAAATGTATTTTGATGACTTCCATACTTACGTAACTATGGAATCTCTTTCTGATGAACTGTGCGGAAAAACAAGACCCATTCACTTCAGAGGGGTCTGCACAGTGGTAAGCAAACTGTTCCATATTGTTGCACCTGACAGAGCGTATTTCGGTCAGAAGGACGCACAGCAGCTTGCTATCATCAAACGCATGGTAAGAGATTTGAATTTTGATATTGAAATCGTGGGATGTCCTATCGTCAGAGAAGCAGATGGACTGGCAAAAAGCTCCAGAAATACTTATCTGAATCCTGAAGAAAGAAAAGCGGCTCTTGTGCTGAGCAGAGCAGTGCGTTTGGGACAGGAACTGATTCAGAAGGGCGAAAGAAATGCGGATGTTATCGTCGAAAAAATGAAACAGCTCATCGAAGAAGAACCTCTGGCAAAAATCGATTATGTGCAGGCGGTAGATGCCATTTCCATTCAGCCTGTTGCGGAAATCAAAGGAACTGTATTGGTTGCTATGGCGGTTTATATCGGCAAAACAAGATTGATCGATAATTTTATCTATGAAGCATAAGAAGTTCTCTTGATGTAAGCCATAAACATATATCAAAAATATATTGATTCAGAAAAGCCAATCTCCTCTGTTGTAAAAAGGGCAGATTGGTTGGACATATCTTCATAAGAAAATAAAGAAAGCTGGAATCTTTACATAAAAGGGTTTCCAGCTTTCTTCTTTTTATCTGAATTGTGGGAGGAATGTTTTCGCTTTCTGTTTGCAAAAAGAAAGGGAGAAAACTTTTCTGTTTTCTCCCATAAAATAACGAATCCATTCTATTTTTGTTTATTGGTGTCATATTATTTAGCTTGATGAGTGGCTTTCGCTTGTTCCAGATATTGTTTTTCCAGATAGTTGATAATAGCTGAGCGAAGGAGGATGCCTACAACTCTATTGTCTGATACAACAGGCACTTTTTTCACACCAGATTCCCCTAACAGTTTGCAGACTTCCTGGATAGATGCGTCCGCATCAATGGTAATGGCTTTTTTGGTGCCAATTTCCAATATGTTCAGATGCATGATGGTGTTGATTTTTTCACGGAATTCCGCGTCAGGATCCCAAAGATATTCCATAAAAAGTGTGGAACTGTCTGTTGCCATGGGAGCCAGTTTTCCTTCTTTCATATATCGCATGATATCACCGTCACTGATAAAACCAATGGCGGTACCGGCTTTGGAAAGGATAGGTGCGCCGCTGATATTATTTTCGGAGAAGTAAGCAA
>CATZIM010000200.1 GCA_958420075.1 uncultured Clostridia bacterium
TTTGCAAGCGGGCCAATAAAGTGGCAGGCGGCGAAGTTGCGGCAGAGGAAGCTATACGCGGCAAAAAGGCATGTCTTGTCATTGTGGCAGGAGATGCATCGGCAAATACAAAGAAAAAATTTCATAACTCTGCATCGTTTTATGAAGTTCCAATTTTGGAACTGGGAACAAAGGCAGATTTAGGCAGAGCTGTCGGCGAGGAGATCCGCGCGGTACTGGTTGTGACAGAAGCGGGATTTGCGGCAAAACTGCAGCAGCTTGCACAGACAGCAGAAAACGCAGAGTAAAGGATTTGGAATAGATGTAAGAGAAAGAAGAGGTGCGGCGAATGTCAAAAATGCGAATTTATGAACTGGCAAAGCAGTTGGGCGTAGCCAATAAAGAACTGATGGAAAAAATGAAGAGTGTAGGTATGGAAGCAAACAGCCATATGAGCATGATCGAGGAAAGCGACGCGGACAAGATCAGAAAGCTGTATCAGCCTGCACAGAAAGCGGAAGAGCCCAAAAAAGAAGCTCCCAAGCAGGAAGCAAAAGAACAGCATAAGGGAAATCAGCAGAAAGATGCTCCCAAACAGGATAACAGAAACAAGGGCGAAAACAAAAAAGCGCAGGACGGCAAGAACCAGCAGAATAATAACAATCAGAACAAAAACAACCAGAATAAAAACCGGAACAACAATGCCCAGAACAATCAGAATCAGGGCAAAAAAGACAAAAAAGGCAAAGGCAAAAAAGACCAGAAACCCAGAGAAAACCCTCTGGAACGCAGAAGACGTGAAATGGAAGAAGAAGCGGCGCTCTTGGCAGAACTGGAAGCGCTGGAAGCAGCTGAAAAAGCAGCAGAACCTGTAATCAAATCCATTCCTGCTTCCATCAGCGTGAAAGATCTGGCAGAAGTGCTGGGCAAAAAAGGCTCCGATCTGGTAATGGCACTGATGAAAAAAGGTCAGATGCTGAACATCAACGCAACACTGGACTTTGACACAGCTGCTGCCATTGCAGAAGACTACAATGTCATTCTGGAACAGGAAGAAGAAAAAGACATTCTGGAAACTGTTTTCGCAGAGGAAGAAGACGACGAAAAAGATCTGAAAGAAAGACCTCCCGTTGTTGTTGTTATGGGTCACGTTGACCACGGTAAAACATCCCTGCTGGATGCGATCCGTCACAGTAACGTAACCAAAGGCGAAGCCGGCGGTATCACACAGCACATCGGTGCTTATACCGTACAGATTGATGGCAAACCCATCACATTCCTGGATACACCTGGTCACGAAGCATTTACAGCAATGCGTATGCGTGGTGCACAGATCACAGATATCGCGATCCTGGTTGTAGCAGCAGACGACGGTGTTATGCCTCAGACTGTAGAAGCCATCAACCATGCCAAAGCAGCAGGCGTTGAAATCATCGTTGCTATCAACAAAATGGATAAACCCTCCGCAAACCCTGACCGTGTAAAACAGGAACTGGTAGAATATGGTCTGGTAGCGGAAGACTGGGGTGGTCAGACTATCTGTGTACCTGTTTCCGCAGTGACAAAAGAAGGTCTGGATTCTCTGCTGGAAATGATCATTCTGGTAGCAGAAATGAAAGAACTGAAAGCAAACCCCAACAAGCATGCAAGAGGTGCTATCGTAGAAGCGCAGCTGGATAAAGGCAGAGGCCCCGTTGCAACTGTACTGGTACAGAACGGTACTTTGCAGGTAGGTGACCCCATCGTTGCTGGTGCGGCTTATGGTAAGATCCGTGCTATGACCGACGATAAGGGCAGACGTGTGAAAAAAGCAGGTCCTTCCACTCCTGTAGAAATCCTGGGTCTGTCTGAAGTACCTTCCGCTGGTGACAGCTTCTATGTAGCAGAAAATGATAAACAGGCAAGACAGGTTGCTGAAAGCATTATCGCAAAGAACAGAGAAAACATGATCAAAGAAACACCCCAGAAAGTATCTCTGGACGACCTGTTCTCTCAGATTCAGAGCGGTAACATGAAAGAACTGAACATCGTTGTAAAAGCAGACGTACAGGGTTCTGTAGAAGCCGTTCGTCAGAGTCTGGAAAGACTGTCCAACGAAGAAGTACGTGTACGTATCATCCACGGCGGTGTTGGTGCCATCACAGAAAGCGACGTTATGCTGGCTTCCGCATCCAACGCCATCATCATCGGCTTCAACGTACGTCCTGAACCCGCTGCAAAAGCATTTGCAGACGAAGAAAAAGTTGACGTTCGTCTGTACCGTGTCATCTACAACGCTATCGAAGACATCACAGCTGCGATGAAAGGTCTGCTGGATCCCGTATTCGAAGAACAGGTACTGGGTCATGCAGAAGTACGTCAGCTGTTCAAAGCATCCGGTGTTGGTACTATCGCCGGCAGCTATGTAAAAGACGGTAAGTTCGTAAGAAACTGCCAGGTTCGTATCATCCGTGACGGCGTTGTTGTTTACGAAGGCGATCTGGAAAGCTTGAAACGTTTCAAAGACGACGTAAAAGAAGTTGCTGCTGGCTATGAATGCGGTCTGGTATTCAAGAAGTTCAACGACGTGAAAGAAGGCGACTGGATCGAAGCCTATACCATGGTAGAAGTACCTAGATAAGCAGGTGAGAAATATATGAAGAACAATACAAGAATTTCCCGTATCAATGACGAAGTTTTCAAGGAAATCTCTCAGATTGTACGGGGAGAATTGAAAGACCCTCGCATCGGCGCTATGACCAGCGTAGTGCGTGTGGATACCACTCAGGATTTGAAATACTGCAAAGTATATGTATCTGTGCTGGGGGATGAAAACCAGAAAGCAAGCGTGATGAAAGGTCTGAAAAACGCTTCCGGGTTCATCCGCCATCTGGTGGCAGAACGTGTAAATCTGCGTCTGACACCGGAACTGATTTTCAAACTGGATGAATCTGCGGAATATGCCGTTCGTATGGAACAGCTTATGGCGCAGATCGCCAAAGACCGTGAGGAAAGAGAAGTGCAGAAAGATGCAGAATAATACAAAACAGGAAATTCTGGAAAAAATTGCACAGGCAAAGACCATTCAGATTGCAGGGCATACCAATCCCGACGGCGACGCCATCGGGGCTTGCCTTGCTTTCGGGCTGGCATTGGAAAAAGCCGGTAAGGATGTGACCGTACTGCTGGAGCATTATGCGCCCAAGTATGACGTGATCCCCGGTAAGCATCTGGTGAAAGAAGCAGCAGCAAAAGCGGATCTGTTTCTGGCGCTGGACTGCGGAGACGAAGGTCGTCTGGGGGCTGCTGGGGATTGGTTCCATCAGGCAGATGTGACCATCAATATCGACCACCACAGCAGCAATACTTATTACAGTCAGTATAATTATGTGGAAGGGGAATCTTCTTCCACATCTGAAATCGTATATGGTTTCCTGGAAGGGAATTACCCCATCGACAAGGATATGGCGGCAGGGCTTTATGCTGGGCTCATTTATGATACCGGCGGCTTCCGTCATTCTTCCACATCCCCTAACACCATGCGTGTGGCAGGGGCTTTGATGGAAACAGGGATTCCTTTTACAGATATTTATAACCGCTTTTTCGACAGCCGCAGTTTTTCTGAAATGAAGATCATGGGACAGGCTCTGGAAAACGCGAAACTGTATTTTGACGGCAAAGTGGTATGCGCTACCATCACTTCTGCGGAAATTGCTGCCTGCAACGGCACCAATAAGGAACTGGACGCCATCATCAATTATCTCAAAGGCGTACAGGGAGCAGAAGTGGCATGTTTCCTTTACGAAAAGACGGAAACAGAAGTCAAAGCAAGCTTCCGTGGTGCCGACGGCAGAGATGTCTGCGCATTGGCACAGAAATTCGGCGGCGGCGGTCATGTGAAAGCGGCAGGCTGTACCATTGCGGCACCCATTGACAAAGCCAAAGAAATGGTGCTGGCGGAAATCGAAAAAATGCTGTAAGGAGGGAATCGCTTGGACGGTATTTTGAATATCCGAAAGGAAAAGGGATTTACCTCCCATGACGTAGTGGCTGTGGTACGCCGTATCCTCCATACAAAGAAAGTGGGGCATACAGGTACTTTAGACCCTGACGCAGAAGGCGTATTGCCTGTTTGCGTAGGCAAAGCCACAAAACTGGCGGACATCATCATGGATGGGAAAAAACGTTACCGTGCCATGGTGCGGCTGGGCATCACCACCACAACGGAAGACG
>CATZIM010000201.1 GCA_958420075.1 uncultured Clostridia bacterium
CCGCAACAGCTTGCTATGCAGCGGCAGAAGATAAAAACATTCCCGTTATTTTCACAGCAATCACAGACCCTGTGAAAGCAAAACTGGACAGCGGCAATATCACAGGTACCAGCGATAAACTTCCCATCGAAGAACAGCTGAAACTGATCCGTGCGTTGCAGCCCGATGCAAAAACAATCGGTATCCTGTACACCACAAGCGAACCTAACTCTGTTTCCGCAGTAGAAGAATATCAGGCAAAAGCTCCTGAATTTGGTTTCACCATCGAAGCTATCGGCGTTATGCAGCAGTCTGAAGTATTGCAGGCAGCAGATACTATGATTTCCAAAGGCGTTGACTGCATGACAAACCTGACAGACAACAACGTAGTAGGCGTTCTGCCCTCTATTCTGGAAAAAACAAACGATGCAGGCATCCCTGTATATGGTAGTGAAATCGAACAGGTAAAAATCGGTTGTGTGGCATCCGCAGGTATCGAATATGTAGCACTGGGCAAGAGAACAGGCGAAATGGCAGCGAAAATCCTGAAAGGTGAAGCAACAGCAGAAGAAATGCCTTACGAAACCATTACAGATTCTGAAATCTACATCAACCCCGGTGTGCTGGAAACATTGGGTCTGACAGTACCGGAAGATATCGCAGCGGAAGCAATTGATGTAACCGCAGAATAAGAAAAGGCAAGAGAGAGGGTTTTCTGTTATGAATGCAATGATGGAATTATGTATCAGCACGTTGACACAGGGCTTTATATATGCCCTGTTGTCCTACGGCGTATATATCACCTATAAGATTTTGGATTTTCCCGACCTGACTGTTGACGGCAGCTTTCCCCTGGGGGCAGCTGTGACAGCTATCATGCTGGTTAAAGGCGTAAATCCTTTTGTGACACTGCTGGCAGCGCTTTTCATTGGTGCTGTGGCAGGGTTTGTGACAGGCTTTATCCATGTAAAACTGGGTGTAAGAGACTTGCTGGCAGGTATCATCACCATGACAGCATTGTTCTCCATTAACTTGCAGATTGCCGGTTCCAACTTGGCAATCGAACGGAGCATTGACACTATCTTCACTTCCGGCCCTATTATGGCAATCATGGGCAACAGCTCCTTGATTTATCGGAAATTTGTAGTGGCTCTGATTCTGGCAGTGGTTGTGAAACTGATTCTGGACTGGTATTTGAAAACAAAAAGTGGTCTTTTGCTTCGTGCCGTTGGGGATAACGCCACACTGGTTACAACATTGGCAAAAGATAAAGGCAATGTAAAACTCCTTGGTTTGGTCATTGCCAACGCATTGGTTGCGCTTTCCGGCGCAGTTGTTTGTCAGGAACAGCGTGCATTTTCCAGCACCATGGGTACTGGTCAGGTGGTATTTGGTCTGGCGGCAGTTATCATCGGTACCACATTGTTCCGTAAGCTGAGTTTCGTAAAAGCAACAACAGCAGTTCTGGTAGGCAGTGTGTTCTATAAGGCTTGTATCCAGGTTGCAATCAGTCTGGGGCTGCCCGCAAACCTGCTGAAACTGGCAACAGCAGTATTGTTCCTGGTAGTTCTGGTACTGGGCAACAAACAGAAAGGCGGCGAAGATCGTGCTTGAACTGAAACATATCAAAAAAGTATATAATCCGGGCACAGTGACAGAAATGTGTCTGTTTGACGATTTTAATCTGACCGTAAAAGACGGGGAATTTGTTTCCATCGTTGGCAGTAACGGCAGCGGCAAAACATCTATGCTGAATATCATCTGCGGCACCATTCCTATTGAAGGAGGACAGGTTCTCATTGGCGGCAAAGATATTTCCAAAATGAAGGATTTCCAGAGATACCGCACCATCGGCCGTGTGTATCAGAATCCTTCTATGGGTACATGCCCCAATTTGACGATGCTGGAAAATATGTCTTTGGCCGATCATAAAGGCAAACATTTTGGTCTGTGCTTTGGCATCAATAAAGCAAGAGAAAACTATTACAGAGAACAGCTTTCCATTTTGGGACTGGGGCTGGAAGATAAAATGGATGTAAAACTGGGTGCATTGTCCGGCGGTCAGCGTCAGGCAGCATCTCTCATCATGTCTACATTGACACCCATTGAATTTCTGATTCTGGACGAACATACAGCGGCGCTGGATCCTAAAACAGCGGAAATCATTATGGAATTGACCCATAAGGTTGTAGAAGAAAAGAAACTGACAGCTATGATGGTTACCCATAACCTGCGCTATGCAGTAGAATATGGCACTCGTCTGATTATGATGGACACAGGCGGCATTGTTATGGACAAGGCCGATGAAGAAAAGAAAAATACAGATATTGACGATATTCTGGATGTATTTACTTCCATCAGTATTGAATGCGGCAACTAAACAGAAAATAAAAAAGAAAGGATTGAAAAATCCTTTCTTTTTTTGTTTATGCGTATTTCTCCATGATTTCATGGATGGTTTTCATCAATTCATCATATAAAACTTCATATCCGCGGTTGCTCAGATGTTCACCGTCGTATTGGAAGCAGGCTTCATAGTCTGCTTTATTTTTTATGCTTTTATAAACGGAAAAGAGATCCATCACAGGCAGATTGTATTCCGCAGCCAGTTTTTTCACCATTTCACCGTAATATTCCAGACGATCATTGGTAGTGAAGGGATAAAAATCTGTATCTACCATGGAAGGCGGTGTCATCAATACAATGAGAGGAACGCCGTTATGGAAGCTGCTTCCTGTGGATAAAGCTAAAATCTGTGTGATAATCTGCCGCAGGTTATTTTCGAATTCATAAGGTGTTCGATACTGCCCTTCGTTCAGAGCACTGTCATTGGAGCCAAACCAGATAAAGACCATTTCCGGTTTGTGCTGTAAGACACTGCCTTTCAGCCGTGCCAGAGCCTCTCGGGTGGTATGTCCGTTGATGCCGCTGTTGCGTATTTCCCAAGAATATTGGGGATATGCTTTCGGCAGTTCTTTGGAAAGGTAATAAGGATAAGCAATGTGTTCCAATACGCCATAACCATAGGTCAGACTGTCGCCAAAGCAGACGATTTTCATTTCTGTATTTGCCATATGTTTTCCACTCCCATCGTATGGTTTTGCCTTGATTGTAAAGGTTTGGACAGTGTTTGTCAATCATTGGAAAAAAGACTGGAAATGGCAGAAAGAAACTGTTTTTTGTATCCACGGCTTACATAGGCGTGCTGGTCACTGTTGAAAAAAGAGAGTTCCCATGGATTTTTTGTCTTATCCAAATAAGAAATATTGCTCAAATTTACAATAAAGGAACGGTGTGTCTGGACCATATAAGAGGATTGCATGGTTTCTCGTATTTTGTAAAGGGGCATAGTGAATACCACTTCCTTTGTGCGCAAATGAAAAATGGCTTTTTTCATGACGATTTCGATAAACAAAATATCCTCATAAGGAAAGCTGTAAATGCCCTTCGCTGTGGAAATCTGACATAGACGAGAAGTAAAGTCTTTTGTCTGCTGGAAAAGGGTGTGATAAAAATTCACCAGATGTGCCAATTCTTGTTCCTTTTCTTTGGAAAGAGGCAGCATGAAAATTTCTATAAAATTCCATTGGGGAATCACCTGCAAAATATGGGCGATTTGGGATGAAAGCAGTATAACCGGTGTATGTATGCTGGTTGGGAATTTTCGAAGGAACGTCATAAAACGTTTTGCGTATATAAAATCCGCATCGGGCATAAGCAATACACAATGGATTTTGATTTGCTTGCAAAAGGAAACCGCTTTTTCAAGGGAATTGCTTTCATACAGCACAAAATCCGCGCTCTGGCTGCAAATGTTCTGCACCTTTTCGGAGGTAACTTTGCTAAAGTTGACCAATAATAGGTGAAACATATTCATTCCTCCCATAATATTTCTGAAGTCAAATTTATCTTATCACACAATGTGAAAAAATGAAAGGAGTATCATAATTTTAATTCTGGAGAATATATTGGAAAAAGGAGGTGGACATGTATGCCAGATTTGGAAAGCCTGTGGAAATCACTGCCGCCGGCACTGGGAAAGATCATACAGGATAGTAGTTGCTCTTTGGAGCATCTGGAAGAAATTCGCCTGCGATTGGGACAGCCCATACTGCTCAAAGAGGAAGGCAGATGGATTCCCTGTATGGCGAAAAACGACAAGAAAAGACATATTTTTTCAAATTGTGACATGAAGGCGT
>CATZIM010000202.1 GCA_958420075.1 uncultured Clostridia bacterium
GCCCTTTCATTTTTCATGTCATCTCTCCACACCTACATCATTCATCTGGAAATCTTGCTTTTACTTGAGCCGAGAATTTTATTTCCTTGAATCAAATGATTCTACAGTCATTAGGAATATACGAGTGTCACCAAAATAGAAAGCATACAAATTCCGAAAGTCAAACAGGACAGAAAGATATATGTCATTACTTCGTTTTCTTCATCCTTTGATCTCACTGCTGAGATAAAAAACAATGGAAACGCAAAACCTGCAATTATCCCTGCAATCCAAAGAATCATCAACATAATTGTTTTCCTCCTTAATTTGCATTATTTCTTCAGCCAATCCTTAAATTCCTCCAGTGTCATCTCCCCACGATCACACAATTCCTTCTGCTGTCTTGCTTTCTCAGACCATGCGTAAAAATCTTCCTGAGAGATTTTTTTGCTCTTGATCCATGCGAAACGCTTCTTATATTCCCGTCTGTAAACTTTGAATATCTCATCATCCTTTTTCTTTCTTTCCCAAAGATAGGACGCCCCCAAATCTCTGCATGTCCTGCCCATGTCGTCAATGGGGCGGGAGCAGTATTCCGTATCGGTTCTGCCACGGATGGCAAAATATTTCTGGCAGTTCTTGCATTTTCTGATGGGCTGTTCTCTCTTGATGCACTCCCGCAGGACATAATCAATGACGTCATAAATGCTTTCAGGATAAAGCACATCTGTAAAAGCCCGATCTTCCACCATTTCATATTTGATATTCAATTTCTGGAAGCGGAACAGTTTCAAAGAATCATCCTGATATTTTTTGAAATGACTTGTCAGTCTTTCGTTGACAGTCCCTTGAGATAAATCTCTGTCCAAACAGTTGTCGAAAATATCTCTGATCTGACGCTGTATCTCCACCGCTTCTGAAGGAATCCAAGTCAGCTGTTTTCTCGGCAGCAGGTCAATGATGTTTTTGAATTCCTGTTCTTCTGCCTGACGGAATCTCTTTTTCCAGACATGGTAAGTGATTTCGAAATAGGGGTGTACTTCTGCCATGTCATGGAGAAAGTCCAAAACACTTCTGGTGTACTGGGCATCTTTTTTCTGGTAGAGGTTTTCAATATCCCGTCCCAGTTGTTCAAATGCACCCATAAGGGGTTGGAAATCCACATACAGAAAATCGATCAGACTATCAGGAAACTGATATTCTTTTTTCAGCGCATATTCTTTTGTTTCTGTTACGAAGTTTTCCTGTCCCTCTAACAGATAGACTTTATATTGCAGATCATCAGCCATGGTCATTTTCCTTTCAAAATAAAATTAGACAGAACTATAATATTATTATAAATGTGTCTTGACAAAAAAGCAATGGCGTGTTAAATTTTAGTTATAGACTTATAAAAATAATATTTTTGATAAGTCTAAATATTTTTGAGATATGAACGAGGAGGTGGTGTTCCAATGCCCATATCAGATTCCCATAAAAATTTCATAGGAGAGGAGGTGTTATGGTGTTATGACGAAACCGCTTCAGGTCATGAGTGGCGAGGAACTCATGGATATGGATTATAAACCCATCAAGTTTGCAGTCAGAGAATTTCTTCCCCAAGGACTTGCCATACTTGCTGGTGCCCCTAAGACAGGGAAATCTTTTTTCGCTCTGTGGCTTTGTCTTTGCGTTGCGAAAGGGGAGCCTGTCTGGGACTGCGAAACGGCAAAAGGAACCGTATTATATCTCTGTTTGGAGGACAATCAATCCCGTTTGCAAAACAGAACCCTTACCATAACAGATGACGTGCCTGCGAATCTGTTTTTTTGTTGGGAAGCAGCTTGCCTTGGAGAAGGGCTGGAAGAACAGATTCGAAAGTTTTTATCAGAGCAGAAAGAAACAGTGCTCATCGTCATTGATACGTTGCAGTGCATCCGAAAGCAAAGTCTGGATTACAGTTATGGGACGGACTATAAAGACATCCAATCTCTGAAAAAGATTGCTGACGAATACCAGCTGACTATACTTCTGATTCATCACTTGCGGAAGCAGGAAAGCAAAGACGCATTCCACATGATTTCCGGCACGACAGGGTTGCAGGGGGCAGCCGATACCATTCTGGTGATGACAGAAAACAAAAGGGGCAGTGGCTCCGTGAAGTTATCTGTTCTGGGCAGAGATGTGGAGCCACGGGAACTGAAACTGGAACGGGATGAAAACAGTATCTGGATGAAAAAAGAGGATTCGTTGAAAAAGCAAAAAGAACCCGTCGACGAAATCGTTTCCATTGTGGATGGGTGCATGAAAAAACATATTTTTCTTTCAGGTGGGCCAAGTGCATTGGCAGAGCTGTTCAGTAACGCTTCTGGAAAAACTATTTCCCATCTGACGCTCTTGAAACGATTGAAGAAAAGCTCAGCGGAGCTTCTGCGTTTGGGTTATGCTTTCCATACCAGAAGAAGCGATGGCAAAAGAATCATGGAAATTTCAAAAATCACTTGGCTGGAAGGAGAAAAGGTAAATGAAAATAGATTTCATCAGTGACGGTAGTCGGCAGATGAATCCTTTTACTGCCCCTGCCACAGAAAAAGACAGTAGATTGGAAAAACCTTTGAAATTAGGGGAAATGTGGGTTTTCGAAAGATGTAAAAACGAAAAAAGTGACGGTAGTGACGGTTTTTGGGTGGGCTGGCAAAAAACTGACCCTGCTGACCCTGTCAGAGAGAAGGAAGGCGTTTGTCGGCGGCGTGACCGCTTGTGTGGCGATGAGAAACAAGATTGGGGGATGTGATCGCCAGAGGAACAAAAGGGCAACGTGAGGGATTTTTGGGGAAATGTTGAGAATTGGCAGTGAACAGCTTTCTTTGACCCTGTTGTAAAGCCCATTGGAAAGGTGAAAAAAGATTGCTGGTTAAAGTGGCGGTGTCTTGTTCCGCCGCGATTCCCTCCAATCCCCGCAGTGCGGAGATTGTTTGCTCCGAAAAGCTGGTGTCAGAAAGAAGGCACAGACGTCGGAAGCGGCGCTTTCCAGTGGGAAAAACTGCCTTTTCCCTTAGAAACTACGGGCTTTGTGCCTGACGTCGGTACCGACATCAAGGAGAGATGGAAGGGGGAGATGAGGATTGCAAAAGGAGAATACAAAACAGACATTTACTGTCCGGCTTTCGGAGGAAACAGCCAATCTTTGCGTGGCTGGTATGGCAATGGATGACTGCCGGAGCCGGAATGAATTTATTGAAAAAGCCATCAGGTACTATACTGGTTACCTTTCCGCAGAGAAAAACAAAGTGGTGTAGGGCGAGCAGATTCAGAAGGTGGTGGAGTCATCGGTGAAATCTTCTGAAGGCAGACTCTCCAATCAGAGCTTTCGTATGGCTGTGGAGTTGGCAAAACTGCAGCGGATCATTGCTTATTATTTTCAAGTGGATGAAGAAACATTGACCGAGCTCCACAATTTCTGCCAGCGGGAAGTGAAAAGCATGAACGGAACTTTATCTCTGGAAGACATAATAAAGTGAAAAAATGATGAAAGGATGGTGGCGAAGGCATGGCAAAAATCATTTTTACTGCACGATATGTGAAGAACATTTCCAAAGGACAAATGAAAAACTATGTGAAATACATCGCCACCAGACCGAATGCGGAAAGATATTCCCAGCCGATTTCTGATGAAGTTTCTGCACTCCAAAGGGAATGGATATCAAAAGAACTGAAAAAATCCTTAAAGCTGAAAGAAGAATGTGCTCCAGAATATCAGGCGTACGAAGAAAATCCAAGCTGTCAAACAGCGGAAGATCTCATTCATAAAATTGCAGAAGTACAAATTTATCATGGAAATGATATGAAAAATTACGTAGGTTACTTAGCCAAACGCCCTCGGGCAGAGTTCACAGAGCAGGGGCATGCTCTGTGGAATGACAGGGATGAAAAGATTGATTTAAGGAAAGTGCAGAAGGAAGCTGCGGAATATCAGGGACGCATCTGGAACTTTGTGGTTTCTCTGAAACGAGAGGATGCCCAGCGATTGGGCTATGATCATGCAAAGGTATGGAGAAATCTGGTCACGCAAAAATCTTTGGCAATGGCGAAAGAAATGCGGATCAAGCCGGAAAATCTGGTTTGGTATGGTGCTTTCCATAATGAAGGTCACCATCCGCATATCCATATCATGTGCTATTCCAAAGACCCGAAAGAGGGCTATCTGACGAAAAAAGG
>CATZIM010000203.1 GCA_958420075.1 uncultured Clostridia bacterium
AAAAGACTGGTGCCTCTGCCATGGCTGGGGTGGTACTTTTGGGGGTAACCCTTTCCACTGGGAATTATCCGCCTATGGTGGATGCCTTCAACCGTTCCTTTGAAACCATTGTGGGGATTCTGGTTTCTCTGGGGGTCAATGCGGTGCACCTGCCCAGACAGAAACGGGAGGAATTTTTCTTTGTGACGGGTTTTGACGGTGCTCTTTATGACGAAAAACGTCATTTGACACCATACAGCGTTTTTGAACTGAATCAGCTGCTTAATGACGGCATCAAATTTACCATTGCAACAGAACGGACGCCTGCAACCCTCATGTCGGAAATCGGCAGTCTGCATCTGAAATTGCCTGTCATTGCCATGGATGGCGCGGTGCTTTACGACCTCAACGAAAAACGGTATCTGGCTTGCAATGGTCTGTCTAAGGAAATGACAAAGAAAATCTGCGCGTATTTGCAGGGGAAGAATTTCCATTATTTCCTCAATGTGGTGCTGCAGGATGTGCTCCTTATTTATTACCGGGATTTCCATAACGAAGAGGAGCGCAAGCTCTACGAACGGGCAAGAAAATCCCCTTATCGCAATTATGTATACGGTGATGTGCCGGAAGAAGGGATTCCCGTTTATTTCCTGTTGGTGCTGAAAAATGAGGATGCAGATTTGGCAGAAAAAGAACTGCGGCAGATGGAAGGGGCGGAAGAACTGCTGTTTTTGCGTGACCGCTCGGAAACACCGCCGGATTACTGCCATTTGAAGATTTATCACAAAAACGCCACCAAGGAATATATGGTGCGTCGGTTGCTGGAAAGTGTCAGCGGCATGGGTAACCGAAAAGTTGTTGCTTTCGGCAGCAACAAAAACGATATTTCCCTCATGAACTGGGCAGACTTGTCTTATGCCACCGCAGACGCGACACCGGAAGCAAAGGCAGTTGCCGATTATCAGCTTCGAGGACACCATGGGGACGGCGTGGTGCGGACCATTTTGCATTTGTATGAACCACTGCCTTGGGAGAAAATCCCGCCCAGACGCAGAAAAGAAAAAGGAGAACAGAAGAAATGAAACAAGACTTGAACATATTTTCCCGAGCGGAACTGCTGCTGGGGGAAGAATCTTTGGAAAAACTCCGTTCTGCCCGTGTGGCACTCTTTGGCATTGGCGGCGTAGGCTCTTTTGCGGCAGAAGCCCTGGCAAGAGGCGGCGTGGGACATATCACTTTGGTAGACGGGGATACAGTGAGCATCACCAACATCAACCGCCAATTGATTGCCCTTCATTCCACTGTGGAAAAAGAAAAAACCGCAGTTATGGCAGAGCGTATCGCCGATATTTCACCGGAAACAGAAGTGGAAACTTATCCCGTGGTCTATGGGGCGGAAAATCGGGATTTGCTGGATTTTTCCACTTATGATTATGTCATTGATGCCATTGATACCGTCACCAGTAAGCTGATTCTCATTGAAGAAGCCAAAAAAGCAGGGGTGCCTGTCATCAGCTGCATGGGGACAGGGAATAAATTCCATCCCGAACGCTTTGAAGTGACGGACATTTCCAAAACTTCCGTATGCCCTCTGGCAAAAGTCATGCGGAAAGAACTGAAGGTGCGGGGCATCAAAAATGTAAAGGTGGTTTATTCTAAAGAAGAACCCCGCAAGCCTGCGGAATCTACAGAAACAGGCAAACGACAGATTCCCGGCAGCCTTTCCTTTGTGCCGCCAGTGGCTGGTCTGCTGCTGGCTGGGGAAGTCATCCGCCATATTGCAGGCATTACGGATTGATATGAAAGCCGAAAATTTCTATGAAGTTCTTGATAGAAGTTTTCGGCTTTTTTGTGTCATAAGTTTTATCAAAATCCATGTTGCGCCGCCAAAGAAAAACGGCTATAATGGAACGAGTTTTGGAAAAGAAGTGTAAACAAAAGAAAAGGAGCAGTTATGGATACGTTTTTGTCTTATTTGATCGTATGCCCCATGGTTTTTATGGCGGGGCTTATAGACGCGGTGGCTGGCGGCGGCGGACTCATTTCTCTGCCGGCTTATATGATTGCCGGTGTGCCGGTTCATGGCGCCATTGCCACCAATAAAATGAGTGCTGCCATGGGTACGGTGCTGGCAACTTATCGTTATGGAAAAAGCGGTTTTATTCATTGGAAACGGGCGCTGCCTTGTGTGGTATTCGCTTTAGGCGGCTCCTATATCGGCGCAAGAATCACATTGCTGCTCTCTGAACGCGTCATTCAGATTTTGATGCTGTTTATTCTGCCTGTGACTGCTCTATATGTGCTGAGAGGACGCAGTCTGGACGCGGAACGGGTGCCTTACAGCTATCTCAAAACCATATGCCTCAGTGCCCTCATTGCTTTCTGTGTCGGCATTTATGATGGGTTTTACGGTCCCGGTACAGGTACTTTCCTGCTGCTGCTGTTTACGGGTCTGGCTCACGTGGATCTGACGGAAGCGGCAGGCACCACAAAGGTCATCAATCTCAGCACCAATATTGCGGCGCTGGTGGTATTCCTGCAAAATGGCGTGGTGATGCTGCCTTTGGGCATTGTAGCCGGCGTGTTCAGCATTGCCGGAAACTATGTAGGCACACGGATTTTCACGGAAAAGGGCACAAAATTCGTGAAACCTTTTATACTGGCGGTATTGGTGATTTTCTTCATCAAAGTTCTGACAGAATTATTTGGATAACAAAAAAGAGGAGATTCTTCAAAGAATCTCCTCTTTTTTATGCTTCTTGAGGCTGTTGTTTGCCAAGCCTGCGCCAGATGGTAGTGGAAATGATTACCGTCAGCGCGCCGGAGATGGCAGGGGTGATGAAAATCCCTGTGACATCCAAAATCTGGGGAAAGATTGCCAGAGAAAGTGAGGGGAAAATCAATGCCCGAAACAGCATGATGGTCAGGGAATCCTTTGCTCTGTCCATGGCGGTGAGGAAGGAACTGATGACCATATTCAGCCACAGGAACAGATAGGCCGGTGCATACAGCCGCAGGGCAGTGACGGTCATTTCCAGCACTTCCGCGGAATTTTCCTGTAAGAACAGGGATGCCAGTTCCCGAGGAAAACATACCATGGCCAGCAGACACGCCAGAGAAATGGCAGCTGTGACTTTACAGCTCAAACGGAAAAATTCCCGTGCTTTCTGGTGATTGCCTGCACCGATGTTGTAGCTGACAGGGGGCTGGAGGGAGTCCAGAATCCCATAGAGTGCCATAAGGAGCAGACTGTCTAGATACATGACGATGCCGTAAGCGGCAACGGCTGTACCGCCGCCCAGATGGAGCAGGAAAGCATTGACCACTGTGGACATGAAGGAGCCAGAAATGTTGTTGAAAAATTCCGAACTGCCGTTATGGAAAATGCCCAGTGTGGTGGAAAGAGAAATCCGCGGGCGAGTGAAACGCAGTGTCAGTTTTCTCAGAAAAATAGGTGTCATGGCAATGAGTACCCCTAAGGTCATGCTGACGGATGTGGCAAGGGCGGCAAAACGGATGTCCAGCCGCAGATACGCCAGAAAGAACCAGTCCAGAATGATGTTCAGCACTGCCACGGAAATGTTCATCCACATACTGAAATTAGCTTTGCCGCAGATGCGCAGGTAGTTGTCAACGGCGAACAGAGGCATGATGGCAGGCATGAAATAAAGGAATATCCGCGCGTAGTCCCATGCCACGTTCGCCAGAGTCGTATCTTTGATTAAAAGGGTGATAAGCTTTGGTGCTGCAAAAAATCCCACAAGGGAGAAAAGTACACCAATGCCCAGAATCATGCAGAAAGCCGCGGAAAATAGTCCGTTGGCTTCTTTATTTTTTCCTTGGCCCAATAAAAGGGCGATTTTGACAGAGGAGCCTACCGCCACCATATCCCCTACGGCAAAGAGAATCATAATGACGGGAAAGGCTAAGTTTACCGCCGCAAGTGCGTGGCTGCCGATGTATCGTCCCACGAAAATGCCGTCGATCATCATATAGATGGACGATACCACCATGGCTAAAAGTCCTGGCAGAGCACAGCGGAAAAATATCTTTCTTGTAGGTAGTGTTGCAAATTGTACTTCGTTCATAAGCGTTCATCAAGACAAATTTCCCCGATGTAGGAAAGCATTTCGGAGAATTTCTCGATTTCCTCCTTCGAATAGCGTTGTTCCATAGATTCACTGA
>CATZIM010000204.1 GCA_958420075.1 uncultured Clostridia bacterium
TGCAGGTGTAGATATCATCACTATTATGGATTCCGCCGGAACGATGCTTCCCGATGAAGTCCGTACATATGTGAAAGCGTTAAAGGAAAGTGTATCCATTCCTGTTGGTTTTCATGGACATAGCAATATGGGGATGGCACAGGCAAATGCTCTTGCAGCTGTAGAGGCAGGTGCAGACGAAATTGACTGTGGTTTGTTAGGCATGGCAAGAAGTGCCGGAAACTGTGCTACAGAAGTGGCAATGGCGTCTTTTTTGCGAAAGGGTTATGGAAAAGAAGAAAATTTGTATGGTCTTCTGCATTATCTGGATGATAAACTGATTCCGGCAATGGAAAAATACAATTATAAAACAGCAATCTCACCGCTGGATTTGATTTTGGGACTTTCTGGCTGTCATTCTTCTTTTGTTAAAGTTTTTGAAAAAGTTGCAAAAGAAGAACAGGTATCGCTTTATGGCTTGATCGTGAAAGTGTCTGAACAGAACAGAAAAAATCCTGATGAAACACTAATGAGAAAAATCGCGCAAAACCTTAAATAACGATTCTGGATGGGAGGAATGGCTATGGAAGAAAATAAAAAATTCGAATTTTATGGAGGCTCTTTTGGTCCATGGATTCCTGTTATTTTTATGATTGTGGGAATGGTTGCAGCTACGGTTACTGGTAACGGCGGACTGCAAAGATTTTGTATCATTTCCTTTATTGCCCTTGCAATTGGTTTTTTCCTGACAAAAAATAAAAAAGAATTTGGTCAGCTTTCTCTGAAAGGATTGAGAAACCCCATGCTTGGAACCATTATCATGGCGTTTGTTATGGCTGGGATTCTTTCTCAGCTGCTGCGTCAGAGCGGATTGATCAATTCTTTAATTCTGGTAGTTTCTACATTAGATTTGAATGTTGGATTTCTGCCATTTGTTGGATTTATTGTTTGTATGTTGATCTCTACTTCCTGTGGGACTTCCACAGGTGCCATTGCAGCTGTAGCCCCGGTGTTGGTTCCTCTGGCACATAGTTTGGGAATTGATGTAGGATTGATGTGTGGTGCCATTATCAGTGGTTCCATTTTTGGCGATAACATTGCACCAATTTCAGATACTACCATCAGTTCTGCTTTGACACAGGAAGCGAAAATCGGAGATGTTGTCAGAACAAGACTCCCTTATGCCATTACATCAGCGGTGATTTCAGCAATTCTGTTCATCGTTCTGGGACTTCGTATGGGCTCAGGAGATGCGGCCCATATTGTATTGACAGATGCCAGCTTTAAGCCCCTGATCCTTTTGGTACTTCCTTTGATTATGGTATTCATGATGCGAAAAGGATGGGATTTGACAGGTACCTTGATTACATGTAATGTGATTGGTATCATATTAAATGTTGTACTGGGCACCATTACAGCAGCAACAATGTTTACCGTAGATGGACCTATCTTTGCCGGTATGAATGGCATGATGGTATTGGTATTGTATGTTCTGCTGTTGTTCCAAGTGCTGGCTGTGCTTATTTCCAGTGGTGCCTTTGATGTCTTGGGTGAAAAATTGATGAAAGTCTGCAAATCTCCTAGAAGTGCTGAGCTTGTTTGCTATATTGTAGCTTCTATTGGTTCCGCAGCTACTGGGGGCAGCGGTATTGCCATCGTATTTTTCGGCTCTCTGGTTCGTAAGATCACAAAGACATTTCATATTGACCGCTGTCGAGGGGCCAATATTCTGGATGGTGTCGCTTGTGGTGCCACAGGCTTGATGCCACATGGCAATCCGGTAAATGTTTGCTTGGGTGTTGTGCTGACTTTGGAAAACTTTGATCCCGAATTTTCATTTTTGAATATTCTGCCTTACAACTTCCATTGCTGGGGTTTGTTAATTATTTTCCTGATCAGCATTCTGACAGGTTTTGGAAGACGATTTGAAAAAGCAGAACAGTGATTTTCTTTTTGTAAAGCCTTTGTATTTCAGATACAGAGGCTTTATGTTGTTTTTCTGAAAAAACTGGGATATAGTTAAATATAAGGGAACAACATATATGATGGGAGGAAGAAAATGGAATATAAAGACATAGAAACTTTTTTGGAAATTGTTCGTACAAGAAATATCACAAAGACGGCTGAAAATATGTTTTTGTCCCAATCCACCATCAGCAATCGTTTGAAACATTTGGAGGATGAACTTGGTTATCAACTGCTTCAAAGGGCAAAAGGGCAGAGGTTGATACAATTAACATCCTATGGGAAAGAATTTATTCCCATTGCAGAGCGCTGGAAGAACCTATTTGAAGAAATGGTATTGCTGAAAGAGAAAAATAATCAGGTTTTGCGTATTGCGGTCAATGAAAGTTCTTATTATGAGCTGGTGGGACCATTTACGATTCAGTTTCTGCAGCGTCATCCTGTGATTAAATTGTCTATCCAAATTTGTGACTCATCTCATATTTATGACCTGGCGGAGGACAACCTGATAGATTATGGTTTTGCATCTTTGGAGTCTACACGAAATGAAATCATCAGAAAATGCATCAATCGGCAGAAAATCTATGTGATAGAGTATTGTGAAGAACCGGAAGGGATAAAGAAGATCCATCCGAAAGAATTGGATATCTCAAAAGAAATTCGATTTACTGGAGGACATTTCACAAACTTTGATAGCTGGCATGAAAAGTGGTTTGAAAATCAATATGCTTTCCGTGTAGATATCAATTCTCCACATGCGGCAATTCCGTACTTAAAATCTTTTGGCGGATGGGCACTTTGTCCCCTCGGTTTAGCGAAAACTCTGTCTGAATCTGTAAGCCTTCAAGTGTATGAATTGGAAGATAGACCAGCAGATCGCAAGATTTATATGATACAGCGAGAAGGAAATGGCATAAAAGATATGAATATCGGAAGACAGTTTGAAGAAGAGTTTCAGGAATATCTGGATGGATTAGTATATGAAATAGAAGGACTATACTGAAAAGACAAAGGCGGCAGCTCCGTGGAACAACAAGTGTAGCTGGAATCCTTGAAACATAAATTACATTTTTGGGGAGCTGTTTCATCCGATAATGGTCGAATGAAGCGTATGAACAAGGATTATAGATAACATGAAATATATTTTTTATGAAAGTCGGAAACAAGTTTGTTTCCGGCTTTTTTCATAAAAAAACTCCTGCACTATCATGAAAATGGATTTATCAATTTCAAAATAGAGGCAGGAGCTTTTTATAATAGCCCTGTGTGATTTTTAAGATGAAAATTTGACTATGTTTGTGTGCGTTTTTTGCCTTATGGTTTCGCGGTGTTTTCCGCTAAATCCGCAGGCTGACGTAATTTCACAGTAAAGGTTGAGCCTTTTCCTTCTGTACTTTCTACATGGATTTCACCATCGCAAAGACAGATGATACGGTGTACCAGTGTTAAACCAAGACCATTCCCATTATGGGTGCCTAGAGGGTCCATGCAATAGAATTTCTCGAAAATATGATCCAGTGTTTCAGGAGACATGCCTATGCCAAAATCTTGGATGGATGCCACAATGTAACCATCATCCCGATAAAGCCGAACGGATATGGTTCCGTTTTCTGAAGAAAATTTGATGGCGTTGGAAAGTAGATTGTACCAGATTTGGGATACCATGTTTTTGTTTCCTAAATAAGAAACGCTTTCCATTTCAATATCCCAATTGAGATTTTTTTCACTCCAGAATTTTTCCATGGATAATATGGAATTACGGATTTGCTCGTCCAGAGAATATGTTGTTTTATCCAATACAATATCCTGATTTTCCAGCTTGGAAATCAGCAAAATATTATTGATGAGGGCTGAAAGTCGTTTGGAGCTGGAAATAATCAGGTCAATATAGTTTTGGCGCTCCTGTTTGGAAAGAGTTTCATCCTGCAAAAGGGTGACATATCCCTCAATGACTGCCAGAGGCGTTTTAAACTCATGGGAAACATTGGCAACAAAATCATTGCGGAATGTTTCGATATGACTCAATTCTTTTGCCATGATGTTAAAACTGCGGATCAATTCTCGAATTTCTTTCCCGAATGCTTTTTCCTCCAATTGTATATTGAAGTTTCCCTGAGAAACTGCATGAGCTGCTTCGTTTAACTGTATGATCGGTTTCAATACATGTTTCCCCACCAGTTTTGTCAATAAAGTGC
>CATZIM010000205.1 GCA_958420075.1 uncultured Clostridia bacterium
CGAATTGAAAATTGCTACAGAAGCAACTTTCGCACCTTATGCTTTCAAAGATGCAGATGGTAATCTGGTAGGTCTGGAAGTTTCTCTGGTAAATCAGATCGCAAAAGATATGGGCGTTACATGTGTCATCGATGATATGGCATTTGACTCCGTACTTCCTGCTGTACAGTCTGGTTTGGACGATATTGCTTTCGCAGCACTGACACCTACAGAAGATCGTAAAGAATCCTTCACATTCACAGATTCTTATTTCTCCAATGGTCAGATGTCTCTGGTTCGTGCAGAAGACGCAGACAAATTTGCTGATGAAAGCGCAATGGTTGCTGGCGTAACTGTTGGTGCACAGAAAGGCAGCTATCAGCAGACTGTATGCGAAACACTGTATCCCGATTGCACAGGTCGTTATCTGGAAACAGTACCTGCTATGATCATGGACCTGAAAGCTGGCAACATCGATATCGCCATCATGGATAATGACAATGCTATCGCTTATGCAAACCAGAACGAAGACCTGGTTACAGCTTTCAAAGTTCCCATGCTGGAAGGCGATGAAGAAAGCAACTGCGCAGCAGCGATGAAAGGCAATGATGATCTGGTTACATACATCAACGGTCTGATTGCAGGCTATATCGAAGATGGCTCCATGGAAAAATGGTATGAAGAAGCTGTTCTGATTCAGCAGTCTTTGGTAGAAGCTGAATAATATTTCCTTTGAAACAAATCGTGCTGTATCCTTACAGCACTTTTGTTTTATATCACAATATGTAAAGAGGAGGCAGAAAGATTGGATCTATTCTCATTTTCCAAAATGGCTGAATTATTCGGCAAATATTATGATCATTTTCTTGGCGGCGCTTATATGGCATTGATTCTTTCTCTGATCACAGTGCTGTGTGCCACCGTTTTTGGTACATTAGTCGCTCTCGGCAAAATGTCCAAATTCAAGCCCTTAAGCTGGTTATTAAGTGCTTATATTGAAATCTTCCGCTCTACTCCCCTGATGGTTCAGGTCATGATCATCTACTTTGGTGCGGCTGCCTGCGGCTGGAAAATCAACGTACCTTTCATGAAAGACTTCAACAGCTTTTTCTGGGGTCTTTTGGTATTGATTCTGAACAGTTCTGCATATGTTGCAGAGATTATTCGAAGCGGTATCAACGCTGTGGATCATGGTCAGGTTGAGGCTGCAAGAAGCCTTGGTATGAGCCATGTACTGACTTTAAGAATGGTTGTTCTTCCTCAGGCTCTGCGCAATATTCTGCCGGCTCTGATGAATGAATTTGTTGCCATCATCAAAGAAACATCCATCGTTTCTCTGGTAGGTATCACAGAATTGATGTTCAGCGCAAAGGATGTCATTGCTATCTCTTACCGCACACTGGAACCTTATGTCATTGCGGCAATCTTGTATTTTATCATGGTATTCCCGCTCTCAAAACTGGTTGGATATCTGGAAAGGAGGTTGAATGCAAGTGTCACACGTTAAATCAAACGAAGTTCTTCTGCAGGTGCAGGGGCTGAAAAAACATTTTGGTAAATTAAAAGTCTTGGATGGAATCGATATTGATATCCACAAAGGTGAAGTTGTGGCAGTCATTGGACCTTCCGGCTCTGGGAAAAGTACATTCATCCGCTGTCTCAATCGTTTGGAAGAGCCTACTGACGGCAAAGTGATTTTTGAAGGCAAGCAAATCAACACAAAACATGCCAATATTGATCAGATCCGTCAGAAAATCGGTATGGTATTCCAGAATTTCAATCTTTTTCGAAACATGACAATTCTGCAGAATATCACAGCTTCCCCCATTAATGTAAAACACATTCCAAAAGAACAGGCAGAAGCAAATGCCCTGCGTCTGTTAGAACGTGTTGGATTGAAAGATAAAGCACAGGAATATCCTGTTCGTCTTTCCGGCGGTCAGCAGCAGCGTGTTGCCATTGCCAGAGCATTGGCTATGGAACCGGATATCCTGCTTTTTGACGAACCCACTTCTGCGTTGGATCCCGAAATGGTTGGTGAAGTACTGGCAGTTATGAAAGAACTGGCGGAAGATGGCATGACAATGGTAGTTGTAACCCATGAAATGGGCTTTGCCCGTGAAGTTTCCGACCGTGTTATCTTCATTGATAAGGGTATCATTCAGGAAGAAAATGAACCCAAAGAATTCTTTGCAAATCCTCAAAATGCGCGACTGCAGGAATTCCTGAAAAAAGTATTATAATCTGCACAAAAATATGGCATGAACTTTTTGGATGACTCCAGAAAATTTGTGCCATTTATTTTTTAAGCCCCAAGCTAAACTTTTCATATTATGAATTACATTCCTATTGTATAAAAAAGGATAAATAAAAAAGACCGAAACCATTTCTATGATTTTTGGTCTTTTTTTATTTATTATTTATCATCGTTCTGTGCCAGTTGATGCATGATTTCCTTTGTCTGTTGGTAGATAGAATCAAACAAAACCCCTTGTTTTCTGTATATCGCAAAGTTCTCTTTTTGAGGCAGGTAACATTTAGACATCTGTATTTTTTCAGATAATGCTTCCCAGCTTGAAATGCTTCCCCCGCTCAGCGCTGCCATCAAAGCGTCTCCATAAGCTGCACCTACAGAAATCCGCGGAACAGAAACTTCACATTCCAAAATATCCGCAAGGCACTGCATCCACACTGGATTCTTTGTTCCTCCGCCAACAGCAAAAATCCGCTTTATTGGCAAACCATGTGCTTTCATCAATGCTATGTTGGCTCGGATGGTATAACAAATACCTTCCAATCCTGCACGTACTAGATGCCCTCTCGTATGTCTGCTTTCCAAACCAAAAAAACAACCTCTTGCGTTTGGATCGTTCAGCGGTGTTCTTTCCCCTGCGAAATAAGGCAGACAAATCAGTCCTTCACTGCCAGCAGGTACTTTTTCCGCTTCCTGCGCCATCATAGCAAAAGCATTTTTTTCCTCTGCATCTTTATACCATTGTTCTTTCATCCATTGCGTCAGCGCACCTGCCGTATTTGTGCCAGCACAAATGCCATAGGTTCCAGGAATGATAAAGGTACCCGGCCAAAGTCGTGGTTCCTGAATCATATGGTCGCTCAAATAAATGACATAGGCGGTGGAACCCAGCTGAATCATGACATCTCCCGGCAAACACAAGCCAGAAGAAATGGCTTCCGCACCAGAATCTCCTGTTCCGGTCAAAACTTTTGTTCCCGGTGCCAATCCAGTTTCTGCAGCCGCTTCCTCTGTGATTCTTCCTGCCACTTCCGTAGCCGGAAGGAGTTCTGCCATTTGATCTGCCCTGCAAAAATCCAGACACCCTTTTTCATTGATTTTTCCAGACTTTAAATCATATAAAGGCAGGAAATCTTCTGCCAAATATGGGTCCAAAACATAGTTTCCTGTCAGTCTGCCACAAAGATATGTAGATGCCGTCACGAACTTATAGGCTTTCTCCCAAATATCTTTGTGATGATTCCGAAACCACATAATCTTTGGTGCTACATCAGAACTGCATGGCATATGCCCAAATACCTGTGCTGCATTTTCTCCATAAGTATCCAAAGCCCATTGGATCTCCTGCTCTGCCCTACTATCGATTCCATACAAAATGGCGTCATGCATTGCCTTTCCATTTCGATCCACTGGCACACAGTCACAGCCAAGGGCAGAAAAACCTACACAACCAATGCTCTGTGAAGGAATTTTACTTTTTTCCAGCAATTCTCTGCATAATTTGCAAAAATCTCCCCACCAGACTTTATCGGCATCCTGAGAGAACCATCCTGCCTGAGGATGATCCACGGAATGTGATGTTACAGCCATTTCGAGAATTTGACCATTTTCGTCGATCAAAACACCCTTGCTTTCCCTTGTGCCAATATCAATTCCCAGATAATAGGTCATTTGCATTATCCTCTCCATTTTTTCACAACGTCCATAAATTCTTTTACACGGGCAACATCAATGGGATTATCAAATTTTCCATCTTTTTTGAAGGTAGAACCAACAAAGGCACCATGGCAGCAAGACAGGATTTTTTCGATATTTTCCAATTTGCATCCGGTACCACAAATGATAGGCGTATCTCCTGCTACCGAGCCTACACGTTCCAATAACTCTGTTTCC
>CATZIM010000206.1 GCA_958420075.1 uncultured Clostridia bacterium
CGCCTTCGTACATTTTTTCGCCATGGCCATAATATCTGGTACCTTTTCCCTCATATACGCCGGCAGCAAAGTTGCCCACATATCTTTTTTCACCGCTTTTATAGAACAACGAACCACTGCCTTCGTAAGCATTCATAGAAAAATTGCCCATATACTGCATGGTTCCATCTTCATAATACAGCTCTCCGTATCCATCAAATGCATCCATTTGAAAGTTTCCGGTGTAAATCAAATTTCCTGATGTATCATAGACTGTGCCTTCTCCATTGATGCGCCCATTTTCCAGCCTGCCTTCGAAAAGCAATGTACCCGTGTTCCGGTCTATCAAACGTACTTTACCGGTGTATCCCGGAATTTCATCTGAATCAATAGGCATAGTATTTACCAGAAACTTCTGCTCAATGACAGGGTAAGCATAATTGATAAACAATGCTGGCAGAACGATTATGAACAACAGGAGTATGAACAGAAGACGTTTTGCGATATAATGCTCACCAATCAAAACATATGCTTTCAAAGTCTGAGGCGGCTTTTTCAGTGTCTTGACTTCCTGCAGGACATCATTGGTTGCTCGTCTTGCTATGGAACTGGGCTGCACAAGCGTTTTTACTTTACGGTATAAATTAGAAGCAGGCATGGAGAGTGTCCTGCCCATGCGCCTCAAGTATATATCCATACTATCTTTGAAGTTAGATGAATTGAATGATTTCATACGTTATTCCACTCCGCTCGCTTGTGTATCATCTGTTTTGGCTTCCTCATTTGAGCCAGTTTCTTCTTGCTGCGCATCCTCTGTAGCAGATGCGTCTTCTGTTGTTGTATTTTCAATTTTTACGGTACCTATGGTCTTAAAATTCTCATTAATGCCTGGCTCAGCAAATAATCCCACAATGGAAGCAATTAGATAAGCCAAGGCCAGAAGAACCAAAGCAGGCTGTACCAATTTCTTTAAAAAACGTCCAATCCCCTTGATGCGATCCCAGATTCTAAAACTAAGGCTGTATGGTTCCAGATCCTCTTGACGTTTTTCTATATAGATCTGATAAATCTGCCAAAACTTTTCGTAGATTCCAATAGGTGAATCTATTGCGTCATGTTTTAGGTCATAAACAAAGGAATATAATTCCGGCATAGAACGCTGCTTCATTTCTTCAGAGAAAATAAAACTGATGACTTCCCCAAGAGATTTTGCACCATTTTGGAAATCTACAGCATCGAAAGCATCCAAATGCCTGCAATCATATAGAAAAGAAATCTCTCCAGCCGGTGAAACATGGATCAGGTCTATGTCCATGGCTGCATCCAAAAAATAGTCTGATAAGTTCAAAAACAATATCTTTTCCAGCAGGCTTTTGATGATTTCCAGTCGTTCCTGCATTCCACATTCCTCGGAAGTAATTTTCTGTTTCAATGAAATACCTTTGGGATACTGAAATAAAACTACTAACTGTTCTTCATGGATGAAAAAATCAATGAGATCAGAAAAATTTTCATGCTTCATTTCTTCTGTGAGAAATCCTATTTCTTCATTACGCATAGAAGAAAGTTTCTGACAAACAGCGCTGTAAAGCAGGTTTTCCGGGCCGCCCATTTCATAGCAGATGTACTGACACACATCATTGCCTGCCATATATTCCTGTATCACGATATATTTTTTGTTGAGATTTCTAAGAATCATTGATGATTACTCCCTTACAACAATAAAGATCGAAGATTTCAGCTCTGGCACTTCCTGGCAGTATGCTGTTACTTCGTAAATTCCCGGAATCCCAGGCGCTGTATACGTTCCATCAGATGCAATACTGCCGCTTTCAGATCCATTTGTTTTCCAAATAATGGTTGCATAAGGCATATTTTCACATACAGCCTTCAAGGAATAAGACTCCCGCACACGCAGTTCCAGTTTATTGGGAACGATATACAGATATCTTTCCTGATCATCCTCTAATTCAGGCAAAGCATCTGCTACAGCCCGCCAATGAACGTTGACAAACTGCTTGCTGGTAGGTTCTATCATTCTGACTCCGATGGTAAAAGTACCCTTGGAAGTGTCAACTCTTGCTGCCAACTCAGCTTTTACTTCCATGTCATAAAACATATCCCCTACACCATAGTACAGCATCTGATCCTGCTGTATCGAAAGGTCTAAATGCACAGGACCTAACCCCAGACCATGAACAATCTCCTGAGAGAAAAAGATCTGATCTCTTTTGCCGCCAATCCCCAGTGAAATCTGAACAACACCACTGGCTTTTCTTTCGGGATGCATAACCTGCGGCACACCTCTGTACTGCATATGTTCTGCTGGCAGTGCACATTGAGTTCTATCTTTTAATGCTTTCAATTCCTGCTGCATTCCGCGTGTGATTCCCATCAGCAGAAATGTGCTGTAAAGATACTGATGAAAAGGAACTGTGGAAACATGCTCGATCATATATGTATGATCAAGTTTCATCAAAGAAATTTTAGCCAGATAAATCCCCTGAGGATAATTATTGCGGACAGTTTTTTCCATGACGGTTTCAAAATATCTGTCTACCATAGACTGGATATTGTCTGTTTTTGTTAAAGGAATCTGGATGGTTTTCTTTTCTGTTGGATGCAGAACATCCCTTCCTTCCTGAATGAGGATGTTTTCTGGCTGAACATGAATGACAATGCTGCCATGTTCCAGTTCCATTGCCTGTAATACGAAAGTCTTGCTCAGTTTTTCTCCTCTTTCCAAAATGACCTTGTCCCATTTTGCCTGCAAATAGGTTTCTTTTCCCCAAAAAGCACTTTCAACTGTTTCTTCCAATTCTGCTGAAATCTGCACAGCATTGCTGATGTTTTCCAGAGAAATTGTGGTTTCAAACTGCTCACCAGCTTTTACGCTGAGGGGGACTGTCTGGACAATACGAATCTGATAATCTTCATAGAGAATCTCTTTCTTTTCAAAAAGACCATCCAATGTTAGGTCATAATTATCTGGTTCCTGATCAGTCAGGTACAAGTGATAATTTTCTTTTGTCTTATCAAAAACATCTTCCTGTTTCTGCTCACCTGATGCAACATTATAAGCAGGAACTTCTCCGTGCTCCTCGTAAGCAATGCAAAGATAAGCATAGTCACCGTGGCCCTGTTCCATAATGGCATCAAAGCCATCAATAGTAGAAAGGCGATATACAGAAGGTACGTCTACCATGATTTCTCTGCCGGAAAAGTCAAAGGCAACGCCATCTTCCACGGAAATACTCTTTTCATCCACCATAACAACCCGCAGACCGGCTGCGATGCCTACCCCATGCAGAAAGCGGTTATGGAGACGTCTTTTATCGTTGTAATACTGCTGATCCTGTATGAAATCCTGTTCTGTCAAAAGTTTACCGTAATAATAACGGTTTCTTTCAAAAGGATAATATTTTAGATTATTCATAATGGGAAATGCCTCCTTTTATTCCTGCTTTCCAATGGATGTAAGGGATACCAATGACAGCCCATCCAGACGTGTTGGCTTATAATATCCCAGTCCGCTGTTCACACCCAAATATGTATGTTCTCCCAAAATCATATACTGGCGCAACGCTACCAGACGCGCTTCCATATGTGCAGGAGAAACTTCCTGTATCAAACTTAACAATGCTTCCTGTTCTCTTTTGCCTGAACAGTATTTTTCTTTTACTAGAATCAAAAAAGTATTTTCATCTGTGCCATACAATTGATCCAAGAACTCTTTTCTATCACTGTTTTTTCGATATTCACGGATTTGCCACTGCTCCACAACAAGGGGCGGTTCTCCTGTAAAAAGTTCAATAACATCAATCAACCCCTGCCGTGTGCCACGTTTACGGAACACTGCAGGTGCCATTCGAATAAGTTTTCGTAGCTTATCTTCGCTCCAAATGTTTGTGTTGACAATATCAAGCCATTCTGCCATAAACTGCAGAAAATCCATTTCTGTTACAGCCGGTTCCAAAAGTGCAGGACTATTTTCAAATCGTTGATTAAAATCATCATATATAGACTGAAAAATACTTAAGTACTGATCCAGAAAGGCTGCACTTTCTCTATTTTTTTCATAAACAGAAGGAAGATAGTGAAGCCAGTTTTGGGCAGGAAAATATAGAAACATATTTTCTATTCC
>CATZIM010000207.1 GCA_958420075.1 uncultured Clostridia bacterium
CAAAATTGCTATGGTGAAAGTTCATCGTGCCCTGAAAGAAGGGGGATTCCGTTCCCGTCTGATTTTGCAGGTACACGACGAACTGCTCATCGAAACAGCCTTGGAAGAAAAAGAAGCTGTGGCAAAAATTCTGAAAGAAAATATGGAACAGGCAGTGGCTTTGGCTGTGCCTTTGGACGTAGATGTCCATGAGGGACAGAACTGGCTGGATGCCAAATAAAAAAGAGGGATAGAACATGAAAGTCATTGGATTGACTGGCGATACTGGCAGCGGCAAAAGCGTTGTCAGCCGCTATTTGAAAGAAATGGGTGCTGTGATTGTAGATGCGGATCTGGTGAGCCGCCAGATTGTTGAGGTTGGAAAACCTGCCTATGAGGAAATTGTGGCGTATTTCGGCAAAGATATTTTGCAGGAAGATGGAACCATTTTCCGTAAGAAACTGGGAGAAATCGTTTTTCATGATGAAGAAAAACTGGCGTTTCTCAACCGCTGCACCCATACATATATTGTGGCAGAAATGAAAGACCAGATTGAACAGGCAAAGACAGAAGGAACTGCTTCCTGCATTGTATTGGATGCGCCGCTGCTCTTTGAAGTTGGTCTGGAAAAATTCTGCGATGCTGTCTGGGTGGTTTATGCCGATGCGGAAGTTCGCGCCCAGAGAGTTATGGAACGGGATGGTGTCAGCCATGAACTTGCCATGGCGCGCATTGCCAACCAGAAATCCTGGGAAGAATATAAGGCATTGTCCGATGTTGTTTTGGACAACAGCGGTGATCTTGCCCATTTGCAGGAGCAGCTTGCTCTGGCATGGAAAACATTACAAGAATAAACAGGTGAAGAAAACATGATTCGATTTTTGAAAAAATTGCTGTCACTGATGTTTTTTCTCTGTGTTGTGGCAGCAATCGGATATTTTGTGGTGGTTCCGCGGTTTGTGCCGTTGGAATATGAGGAATATGTGGACAAATACGCATCACAGTATCAGGTAGAGCCTTCTTTGGTGTATGCGGTGATTTTCTGTGAAAGCGGTTATGATCCTCAGGCGGTTTCTCACGCAGGAAGTAAAGGGCTTATGCAGATCAGCGATGATACGGCGGTATGGGCAGCCCAGCAGATTGAAGGTATGGATGCGGAGAACCTGAATGTGATGGATCCGGACGAAAATATCCAGATCGGCTGTTGGTATCTGCATTGGCTCCATGATAAATTCAATGGAAATACCCAGACTTGTCTGGCGGCATATAATGCTGGACACAATAAAGTTGCCCAGTGGCTGGCAGATGAGGAAAAAAGTGCAGATGGTCTGACGCTGGAGGAAATCCCCTATGTGGAAACAGATCAGTACGTCAAAAAAGTGACGCTGATGCAGAAAGTGTACCAGTGGCGCTACGGTGTATAAGGAGGAAAATGGCGTGAAAAAGAGAATATGGGCTTTAGCTTTGACGGCTGTTTTCCTTTTGACAGCCTGCGGCGGCGGAGAAAGTACAACAGGAGATTTTTCAGTTACTGCCGGGGAAGATGCGCAGACAGCAGTGGCAAGTGGTCTGACCCTTTCTATGCGTGTGCCGGAAACATTGAATCCTTTGCGGAATCGGGATGAATCCGTTGACCGTATTTTGAAACTGATGTTTCTGCCTTTTATTGGACAGGGGGAAAACGGAAAACCGGAAGGCGGCGTTGCGGAAAATTGGACGCTGTCCGCAGATGGTATGAGTCTGGCAGTAAACCTGAAGCAAAATATTAAATGGACAGATGGTACCAGTTTGACTGCGGATGATGTGGTATTTTCTTATGATACCATTGCTGGTTCAGAGGAGGATGCCGTATATAAGAATGTGACCAATTATGTAGCTTCCTGTACGAAAACAGGCACTTACAGTGTGACTGTCAATTTCCGGGAAGCCTTCAGCAATAATATGTCTGCACTGTATTTCCCCATAATCCCGGCTGCTCATTATCGGGGGCAGACGGAAATGGATAGCCCTGCAAATATGAATCCAGTAGGAAATGGCCCTTATCGTATGGAAAGCTATACCATGGCTTCTTCCATGGTGCTGGTGCCCAATGAAAGCTACAGCGGCACTGTGCCGAATATTTCCAATATTACAGTGAAAATCACCGGCAGTGCCGATACGGATGATTATTCCTTCAGTCAGGGCATTTTGGATACCATGGTGACAGACTCTACATCAGCGGGCAGATATCTGGCTGCTGATGATAAAATGAAAGGAACTGCCTTTGATGCAGGTGTTTATGACTTTATCGGTTTCAATTTCGGCAGAGATTTGTTTCAGGATAAAAACCTGCGGCAGGCAGTGGCCTATGTAGTGCCAAAGGATTATATCTATGAAAGCGTGTATCTGAAATACGCGGAAATGAGCAATACTCCAGTCAGTCCAGCATCTTGGCTCTATGAGGAAAATGTGGCACCTTATAATTATGATGCGTCTATGGCATCTACGCTTTTGAAAAACGCAGGCTGGGCAGACTCAAACAATGATGGTGTGCTGGAGAAAGAAAATGAAAACGGCACAAAAGAGGAATTACGAATCACCATGCTGGTGAATAAAGAAAACACGGCACGGAATCAGATTGCCAGCCGTATGGAAGAAGAACTGGAAGCCATTGGTTTTGAAGTGACCATTGATGCCCAGCCCTATGACGTTTACAGTGAAAAATTCGCATCAGGAGATTTTGACCTGGTGGTAGGCGGTTGGAAAATGTCAGAAGTGTTGAATCTGGCACCATTTTTCGTTACAGACGGCGATTATAACTATATCGGCTATTCCAACGAAGAAGTGGATCAGCTGCTGCAAACAGCAAATAGTGCCATCGGGGAAGGGCAGACACTTTTGGCATATAGCAATCTGCAGAAGAAATTGGCGGAGGAACTGCCTTATGTGAGCATTGCTTACAGACAGGATGTTTTGCTGACATCTTCTTATGTAGGCGGTGAAATCCATCCCACACGAATCAACGTGTTTGATGGCATCGAATATTGGACATTACAGCAAAAAGGATGATAACAGGGGTGTGAGAACATGTCAGAATTCCGAAGGAATCCTTTTACGGGAGAATGGACCCTATACGCAGAAAACAGAAAAAACAGACCTTATGAATTTACATGGTCAAAACCGGAGCGAAAAAGCGGTGAGAAATGTCCTTTTTGCAGAGGGCACGAAAGCTGGACGACACCTGCTGTTTATCAGGATGGCGCCGATGGTGTATGGAGCATCCGGGTGTTCCCTAATATGTATCCGGCAGTCAGTGCCAGTGGGTTTTATAGCGAAAGAGAATCTTTTTATGAACAGACTGTTGGTACAGGGCGTCATGAAGTGCTGGTAGATACGCCAACCCATGGAGAAACCATTGACGAATTTTCTCTCAATCATATGCAGGAGGTCTTGATGGTTCTGCGTATGCGGTATGTGAGCATTCGTGCAGAAGAAAATACGGAATATGTCCAGATATTCAAAAACTGCGGTGCGGAAGCTGGTATGAGCATTCAGCATTCCCATTGGCAGTTGGTAGGGGTTCCCATTGTGCCGGAACGTATCCGTAAAATGATGGATTTAGGCATGGGAAAAAGCTGCCGTTTCTGCGAAATGCTGCTTCATGAACAGGAACAGAAAAAACGGATTGCTTATGAAAATGAAACATTTCTTGCCATTGCGCCCTATGCATCCCGTTATCCTTATGAAGTTTGGGTGATGCCCAAAGCACACCGCAAAGCTTTTGGAGAACTGACAGCGGAAGAAATGTCAGATCTGGCGGAAATGCTGCATGTTCTGCTGCCGAAGGTGGCAAAACTGCGACAGGATGTGGGGTATAATCTCTGCTTGATGGATAGCCCGAAATTCGGAGATTTCCATTGGCATTTGCAGATTTTGCCTCGCATTGGCGGATTTGCGGGATTTGAAAACGCTACGGATTGCTTTATCAATACCGTTCGACCGGAAGATGCGGCAGCGTATTATCGCGGCGATGGAGAAGAAACAGAAGCATAATTTTGAAATTGACTTACAGACAGGGAGGATTTTGCAGGAAAAATCCATCCCTGTTTTTTCTGCAAAAAAAAATTTCTTTTCAGAATCCATTTTTTTC